>JBJKQX010000509.1:0-4582 GCA_046704965.1 Binataceae bacterium (SeqCode) | reverse complement strand
TCCGCGAGCCGAAAAGCGCCGAGAGACGAAACGGACCCTTTAAGTTGACGCCGATGACCTTGTCGAACAGCTCCTCGCCGTGCTCAAGCAGGGAAGGATAGAGCGGCGAGAGGCCCGCGTTGTTGATCAGCACGTCGCATCGGCCCCATCGCGCGTAAACTTCTTCGGCCAGGCGATTGCAGTCTTCCCACTTGCCCACGTGAATCGCGTGAGCCGAAGCGTCGCGGCCCATCGCCCGAATCTCCGCGACTGTCGCCTCACAGGAATCGAGCTTGCGGCTTGCGATCGCGAGGTTCGCTCCGCACGCCGCGAATCCAAGCGCCATCGCGTGCCCAAGTCCGCGGCTGCCGCCGGTGATTGCCACTACCTTGTCAGTAAAATCGTATTGCCAGTTTCCACTCATAATTCTATTTCCACTTAGTCACTTAATCGTTTGATCGCTCGATACTCAGTCTGCCGATGTCATGACCCGCTGGGTTTTTCGACCACTACTACCCGACCGCTCAGCACGGCGACCAGAATACCGTCGCCCTTGGTCACCTCGATATGGTACAGGCCGTTTCGCCGCGACGCGTGACGCCGGGTCGCGACTGCGAGGAGCCGGTCACCGATCATCGCGGGCCTAATAAAATCTATCGTTACGTTGGTACTCACCGTCGCGGCCTGCTGCGAGTTGGAGGCATAGGCAAGAGCAGTATCGGCGAGCGTGAATATAAATCCTCCGTGGCACAGCCCGAGAGCATTGACCATGTTCGCCGTGACTTGCATCGAGGCTGTCGCCGAGCCGACCTCGGCCTTTTCCATCACGATACCCAGCAGACGCGCTGCGTGGTCACTTTCGAGCAGGCCGTCGGAACCTATATCAGAGCTGTCGGCGTTTGAATGTCCCTTCATTTCCCGTCCCAGCCCGCAAGCGGCGAGCCGTCCTCAAGTTCCACGCGGGTCGATTCGAGGAAGCGGCTTATCATGTTGAAGTAGCTGACGCAGAGAATCAGTTCAGTCGCTTGATGCACGCCGTAACGGTCGAGTATCGCGGCGAGCGCTTCGTCGCTGAGGCGTACGTCGCGGCTGATCTCATCAGCGACGCGGCAGAGCAGATTGCCCTCTTCGTCGAGTTGCGTGACCGGCCCGTCAACCGCGATGCGCTTGATCTCGTCGTCGGTCACACCAACGCTTTTGGCGACCGTCACATGTTGCGTCCATTCATAGTTCGCTCGCGTGACGTGTCCGACGCGGAGCACGGCGATTTCGCGCTTGCGTTTGTCGAATTCGCCGCGCATCAGGAGGGACATCGCAAAATCGACGAGCGGCTGAAAGCTCACGGTCGCGTTCGCCATCATGCGAAACACGTTGAGCGGCGGCAGTTTTCGCAGCGTGTCGACGGCTTCGGGGGCAAGCTGCGAGTCATCGGGAAGCGGTACTTTCACTGCCATTTTGCGTGCACCTCCGCGGCGCGGCCAGTATCGGACGAAAGCAAAACCGGCGGCAAGGTTAGCATGTCTCAGCGATATGACAGGAAATCGCGCCCAAAAGTCTCGCGCGCGATTACCGATTTCATTATCTCGGGCGTCCCGTCGCCGATCTCCAGACCGATCACGTCGCGCAACCGCTGCTCGAACGGAAGGTCCTGATCGTAGCCCATCCATCCGTGCAGGATGATGCAGCAGTGAATCGCGTCGGCTGCAGCCTTGGGCCCCAGCCACTTCGCCATCGCGGCTTCACGCGTGTGCGATTCTCCGCGGTCGCGACGCGCCAGACACTCGTAGGCAAGCATCCGCGCCGCGCGAACCATCGTCAGATGCTCGGCTATCTGGAACGATACGCCCTCGTGTTTTGCGATAGGGCGCCCGAACGTATGGCGCACTTTGGCGTATTCGATAGTTTCATCGAGCGACTGCTGCGCGGCGCCCAGGCATGCGAGCGCGATAATGGCGCGGTTGTAGTCGAACGCGTTCATCACCTGGTAAAAGCCACCGCCTTCGGAACCGATCAGATGGTCGGCCGGCACGCGCACGTCTTCGAATGTAAGCGAACCGCGGCGGGTGATGCGTTCACCGGCACTGCGATAAACGCGGCGCGTCACGCCGGGACGATCGAGCGGAACCATGAACACGCTGATTCCGCGTGCACCTTCGCCACCGGTGCGGGCGAAAACGACGCACGCGTCGGCCAGACCGGTCAGACTGATGGAAGCTTTCTCGCCGTTGATTACATACTGATCGCCGTCGCGACGCGCGGTGGTCGCAAGCGCGGCCGCGTCCGAGCCCGCGCCCGGCTCGGTAAGTCCGAGAGCAAGTATCTTTTCGCCCGAGGCCAGACCCGTCAGCCATTCGCGCTTGACGTTCTCACTCGCATGACGCGCGATACTTCCGCCGATCATCCCGAGCTGCAGGAACAGCGTCGAGCCGACGTCGCCACGACCCATTTCCTCGGCGGCAATTCCCGCCATCGTGAAGCTTGCCTCGGTGCCGCCGTACTCGGCCGGAATGCTCAGCCCCAGGATTCCGAGCGCGCCAAGTTCGCGTACCCGTTCGCGCGGCAGAGTCTCACCGCGATCCCACTTGGTGAAGTCGGGAAGCAGACGCTCAAGCGAATAACGGCGCACTGACTCGGCGAACTGTTGCTCGGTCTCGTTAAACGTGAAATCCATCGTCGCGAATCTCCTCTCACTCGATACGACTCTTTCGACCCGCGACGACCACGTGTCGCGGAGCGAGCCGCCGGGCTGCCGGACTCATCGGCCCTTGAATTCGGGCGCGCGTTTTTCCAGAAACGCCGTCATCCCTTCGATACGATCATCGGTCGCGAAAAGAAACGCGAGCGCCGCACGTTCCGCTTCGATTCCCGTCTTCAGGTCGGCATTCATTCCCGTATGCACCAGGCGCTTGCCGCATGTGAGCGCAAGCGGCGGCATCGCCGCAAGTCGCTTCGCCCATTCGTGCGCCTCATCGAGCACTCGCGCAAGCGGAACAACCGCGTTGACGAGGCCATGTTGGAGAGCGGACGAACTGGAGAGCGGGTCGCCGAAATATATCATCTGCTTGGCGACCGCGGGCGGAAGCATCTTGCTGAGCCGCTGGGTTCCACCGGCGCCGGGCAGCGCCCCGATTTTTATCTCCGGCACTCCGAGAGAGGCGCTGTCGGCCATGATGCGCAGGTCGCACGCCAGCGCCAATTCGCATCCGCCGCCGTAGGCGATTCCGTTGACGGCCGCGATTGTGGGCCGATCTATATCCTCGAGCGCGTTGAAGAGGCTCTGGATATCATCGAAGAATCGGAGCGCCTGCGCCGCGTCCTTTATTTCCACCAGGCGCGCGATGTCCGCGCCTGCGCAAAACGCCCTGCCCGCTCCGGTGAACACGAGCACACGCACGTCGGGGTCGTTTCGAACCACGGCGGTCAACTCGCGCAACTCGGTGATCATCGCGGGATTGATCGCGTTGAGTTTGTCCGGGCGGTTCAGGCGAACGAGCGCCACGCCGTCGCTGCATTGGTACTCGAGTGTCTGGTACATGCCCCGTATCTTCCACATTTTCGCCCGGGAATTGAAAAGGTCGGGCCTTTTGACAACAGGGTCAATCGCCTGCGTCGGCTTGCCGGACCGTACACGGGTGTCTCAGGAGATCGAACAAAGCACAAGCCATTGCTGCTTACGACAAAATTAAATCAGATATCACACGCTAATTGACTCATTTGCGAAATACCCTCAATAATATGCGATAATGTGACTGACCGGTCAGTTCATGAAGAGAACCGCAGACATGTCCGGGACAAACCTTGAAGCCGAGCGTCGCGCTGCGGCCTCGCAGTCCGGCAATGACTCGCATCCAGACAACCGCGGAAAGCGCGCACGCATTCTCGCGGCGGCGCTCAAGCTGTTTGCCCGGCGGCCGTATCAGGCGGTCACGATGGAGCAGGTGGCAAAGGCTGCGGGCGTCGCGAAGGGCACGCTCTACCTCTATTTCCCGTCCAAGGAAGCTCTCTATTTCGGTATCCTGACGGACGGACTCGAGAGCGCCGCGATGCGCTATCAGGCGAGCGTGGATTCGACCGCGGGCGTGGTTGAGCGCTTAAGGAGTGCGATCGACGTCAGCATCGGGTTCTATGGTGAGCGGCGCGACCTTCTTCGGTTGATAGCGACCGAGGAGCCGCGGATGGCGGAGGCACGCAATCGTCTGCTCGAAGAGTGGCGCGATCGCGGCTACACGTTCTTCTCCTCGCTCATCGACGCAGGTGTCGCACAGGGCGTGTTCGCCCCGACCGATTCGCGCCTGGCGACATTTGCGATTCTGGGCGGGATGCGCTCGGTTCTCTTGTATTACGGAGACGATCGCCCGGTCGGAGAGTTGAGCCAGGACTTCTGCGATTTCGTAATCACAGGACTTGGCCGAACCGACACTTTCGCGCGCCGCATGGAGAGCAGGTCTTGAAGAAGTTCGTTCGCAGGGCCGTCACGCTCGCCGTGATCGCCGGACTTCTGTTCTGGTTTTACCGGTTTGGCGAGAAGAACCTGTGGCCGCCGAAAGACACGAGCAAAATCAGCGTCGTCGGCATCATCGAGGCGCCGGAGGTCAATATCACC
>JBJKQX010000508.1:0-3671 GCA_046704965.1 Binataceae bacterium (SeqCode) | reverse complement strand
TGGAAGGAGTACGCCGGCGGCTACAGCGACTGGCAGCGCGTGCAGTCCTCGGCGAAATCAGAGACGCCACCTGCGCGACCCGGGCAGAAATCGCGAGGACGAGCGAAGAGGGCGCCGAACGCAGCGACGCCCGTCAGAGTCGGACTGAGCTACAAGGAAGAGCGCGAACTAGCCGGGCTTCCGGAAAGAATCGACGGGCTGGAAAAAGAGCAGGGCCAAATCACGGCTGCGCTGGCGAATTCCGCGCTCTACCGCGACCACCCGGAGCAGGTGAAACAGCTAAACCTGCGTTTCGCCGCGATCGAGGCGGAACTGGCTTCGGCATTGTCGCGCTGGGAGCAGTTGGAGGCTAAGCGCTGAGCGATGGCGACATTGCATCTTGGGGTGCCGGGTGAATCCTAGACAATTTTCGCGAAGCGCCGCACGGCCTCTTCGACATTGGATCGGCTGTTGAAGGCACTCAGACGGAAATAACCCTCTCCGCAGGCGCCGAAGCCGCTTCCGGGCGTTCCCACCAAATGGGCTTCCTGCAGCAGCTTGTCGAAAAAGTCCCAACTGGTCGAATTGCCGGGGGTCTTGAGCCATACGTAAGGGGCGTTCACACCGCCGTAGACCTTTAGACCCAGTTTTGCCAGCGCGCCGCGCACGAGACCTGCATTGGCGAGGTAAAAGTCGATAATTTGCCGCGCCTGCTGCCTGCCTTCCGGCGAGTAAATCGCGGCTGCGCCTCGTTGCACGGGATACGAAACACCATTGAATTTGGTGCAGTGCCGCCGATTCCACAGCGGATGGATCGCGACTTCGTGGCCATCCCGCGTCTTGCCCTTGAGGCTCTTGGGAATCACTGTGAAGGCACAACGCACGCCGGTGAATCCGGCTGTTTTGCTGAAACTGCGGAACTCGATCGCGACGTCCCTGGCTCCGTCGATTTCATAGATCGAGTGCGGAATGGCGGGATCGGTGATGTACGCTTCATAGGCGGCGTCATACAAAAACACCGAGCCATTGCGGCTTGCGTATTCCTCCCAACGCTTCAGCATCTCCTTGGTGGCGACCACGCCGGTCGGGTTGTTCGGATAGCACAGGTAAATCAGGTCGACCTGCTGCTTGGGAAGTTCCGGAACGAAATCGTTTTCTGCGGTAACCGGAAGGTAAACCAGACCGCCGTAGCGCCCGCCGGCGTCTGCGGGACCCGTGTGTCCGACCATGACGTTGGTATCCACGTATACCGGGTAGACGGGATCCAGCACCGCGATGACATTATTGTCACCGAAGACGTCCAGAATATTTCCTGTATCGCACTTTGACCCGTCCGAAACGAAAATCTCATCCGCGTCCAACGCGGCTCCGCGAGCCTGATAATCGTATTTGGCAATGGCTTCGCGCAGGAAATCGTAACCCAGCTCGGGTCCATAGCCGCGGAACGACGAGCGCTCGGCCAACTCGTCGACGGCCGCATGCATCGCGTGGATCACGGCGGGCGCAAGCGGTTCGGTGACGTCGCCGATGCCTAGGCGAATGACGTTCGCGGAAGGGTTCTTGTCGCAAAAGGCCTGGACCCGCCGGCCGATTTCAGGAAACAGGTAACCGGCAGTCAGCTTGAGATAATGTTCGTTAATGTAGGTCATGATCGATTATTGAAACCTCTAATCCGGCGGATTCGCCCGCTGCGCTTCGCCAAACAACATCGCGCGTTCCAGGCTTGCATCGGCTTCGTCGAATCGCACCGGTGCAACGCCGCCCGGCATTCTAACATTGACGGTCTTCGCAACGATCAGTCCAAGCTTGCGCGCCGCGCTCGCAACGGCCGTTGCGCTTGACCCGGAAGACAGGGTCGGGCCTTCGCCGCGCTCGAAAACCCGCGCGTCGATGCTATCCGGACCGGTGACACAGGCCCACTGCAGATTGATTCCGCGCCTGCACGGACGTCCTGCGCCGCGCATGCCGTCGCTCACTGTGCTGTTCGCAATTGCGCTCAGCCTGGACAGCCACTTCTCGGATCCGAGTTGCTCCATCGAAGGCAGCAGGTCCGGGCTTTTCAGGAAGGTCACACAATGCGGATTCCCGACATTGACGAACTGGCTGCACGTCCACGATGGCTCGATCTTCTCCAGATCGAAGACACGGGTAAGGATGCGATGCTCGAATTCAGAATCCCCAACGTTTTCGGGCGCCGCCCCAACTGCCGCAAGTCCGTAGGTCGGCACGCCCATGTCGATCCAGAACCCTTTGTGCCCCTCGCGTTCGCCCGGCTCTACGCGGGCTTCGACGAAGGGCGACCCGGGCTGGTCGTGATAGACGCGCAAAAAGAACGCTTCCGAGCGATCGGCCTGTCCGGTGTCGGTAAGGTACTGCGAGAAGATCGTCAGACCGTTCCCGCTGCGCTCCGCCAGCGTCCCGTCGGTGTTGACGATCAACAACGCGAACGCGTGTTCGTCCTTGAACGGACCCACCAGCAAACCGTCGGATCGGTAGTGCTTGGCGCTGCCAGTTTGGAGCGCTGCGGCAGCGTTCTGACGACCGCATATGCGTTCGACGGCACGCCGCACCCAGCGCTCGCGCGTCCTTGCGGCTTCGGGAGCCGTTCGCGCAATATCGGCGAAGCCGCCGATCTCTTCCGGCGACGCCACGAAATAGGTGTTGCCACGGGCAACGTAGAATGCGGTCATGTTCGCTTCCTTGCAGACCTGCGCTACATCGACGCTATGATCTCGCGCACGACTTGGGCGTCGGAGAACGGAATCTTCTCAGTTACGGGACGCCCCCGGGAATCATGCAGGGGCCGACCACCGCCGTCGCGTGCAAGCACGATCTGATAGTCCTCATGGCCTTTCCCGGCGACGACCAGTACGTCTCCGGAATGCAATGCGGAAAGCGCGAGTTGCAGTGCTTCGCGTCGCGGGCCGGCGTCCGTTGCGGGCGCGACGCCCCTGGCACCCGATAGAACTTGTCTGCGGATACTGTCCGGGTCTTCGCTGCGCGGATTGTCGTCGGTCACCCAGACGCAGTCGCTGCGTTCCTCGGCAATGCGGCCCATGATGGGGCGCTTGGCTGGATCGCGGTCGCCTCCGCATCCGAACAGGACGTGGAGCCTACTTTTCGCGCCGACGTGCGGGCGCACGCTACGCAGAACGTTATCCAGAGCATCGGGAGTATGCGCATAGTCCACGTAGACTGCCGCGCCGTTGGCCAGAACGGCCGCGAGTTCAAGGCGCCCTGGAACGCTCGTCAAGCGGCCGATTCCTGCAATCGCACGCTCGACCGGCACGCCCGTGCCTATGGCTAAACCCAGCGCGCATAGAATGTTCTCCGCTTGAAAGGCGCCTGCCACCGGCGCTTCCGCATCATAGGAGGTTCCGAAGACGGATAACTTCAGCGTTTGTCCTTGCGCGCGCGGTGTCCGCCCGAGCACCACAAGATCGGCATCGCTGCCTGCCTCGCCGTAGGAGATGACGCGGGCTCCTCTTGATTTCATTGCCGATGCGATCTGAATGCCCCGCGTGTCGCGGGTATTGACCACGGCCACACCGTCCGTCTTGAGCCGTTCACTGAAGAGCCGCAGCTTGGCCTGGAAGTAGTCCTCCATCGACCCGTGGTAGTCGAGATGGTCGTGGGTGAGGTTGGTAAAACCTGCGGCGTCAAACGTGACGCCGGCCAGGCGCTGCTGATCG
>JBJKQX010000507.1:0-12285 GCA_046704965.1 Binataceae bacterium (SeqCode) | reverse complement strand
GAGCGTGCCGCGTGGTTTGGGCGGTTCGCCGGTTCGGTCCTAGTATTCCTTGTTTACCTGGACGCGGCCTGCCTCGTCGTAGGCGTAGGTCGCGTCGGCCTTTTCGTCGCGAGTCCGCTTGTGGGTGCCGTCGCAGAACGGTTTCTTCTTCGAGAGCCCGCACGCGCAGATGTACACCGGCAGTTCGGTTCCCTCAGGAATCTCGTACGGGGTGTTCCGTTCGTGTTTGACCAGTCGAGCCATGGAAACTCCCTCGCTTGATTTTGTTCGGGGCGCCACGCCGGCAGTTTGGGGCGGCGCACGTTTCATCAGCCACTAAAGACCAGGCGCCACCGACTCGTCAATCCTGCCCGTTGCTCTCCACGCCGACCGCGTAGGCGGTCACCCGTGCCGAGGGCTTTCGATGAGCCTCGGTACCCAGCACCAGGACGAGAACCCCGCATATCGCGATCAGCGCGCCGCCGAGCGTTATCGGGCTGGGGCGCTCGCCGAGCAGCGCAACCGCCATCGCGATTCCCAGCAATGGCGCGCCCGGAACCACCAGCGTGGTGGTCCAGGAAAGCGAAAGGCGGCGGATCGCGCCGTACCAGGTCAGGGCGCTCAGGAAATAGACGAAGAAACCGGTCAGCGCGATTACTCCCACGGCGCGAGGGTCGGCCAGCTCGAACAGCGTGGAGCGGTCAAAAAGAAGAAACAGCGGCGTGAGTACCAGTGCCGCGTACACGAAGCGGCCGGCAGTGATGCATACAGGCGTCAGCGGCGGCATTATTTCGAGCCCGATCACATGCGCGCTTTGCCAGAACAGCGGGGTGACGAAGATCAGGAATGCCGCGAACAGAGGCGAAAACGCGCCGGTGCCGGCCCAGAACACCGAGCCGATTCCGGCCAGAATCGTAGCGGTGGCGAGAATCTGCCGCTTGCCGGGCCGTTCACCCATCACCAGCGCCGAAAGCAGGAGCGAATATACCGGCTCGGTCTGAAGCAGGATTACGCCTGCGACCGCGTCTATCCGTTTGAGGCCGTAGATCAGCGTCAGACTGGTCACCACCGTTCCCGAGAATCCCATCAGGAAAAGTTGCCCGGCGTAACGGGGGTCGAACAGGTATTTTAGTTCGTTTCTGAAGTAGAGCAGGGCCAGGCTACACAGCGAAGCAACGACCACGGAGCCTTCGCAGAACAGGATAGGATCGACCCTGAGAGCACCGTAACGGGTCAGTACCGGCTGAGCGGCGCCTATCGCGCTGTTCACAAGGGCGAGGAAGATACCGAACCTTACACCTGGCCGAGCCAGCAGTTTTTCCGATGCGCCCGTCGGCGTTGCCACCCTTTCAGCCGCTCCGTCCATTTATGCTTCCGAACAGACTACCGGGTGTCCAATGCGATAAGAAGCGACGCGGATTCAGACGGTTGGAGTTGGATCGATCCGGTTGTTAACAACGGTGAAGCGATGCTTGGGAGAGAACGTGAACGGGAATGGCTGTTAAAGCATCACATAGCTACACATAAGATAACAAGTCGCGTCATTGTGCAAGTTTCTGTAACGGAAAATTCTCGATATTGCGCTGGCCTCGAATAATTCTTGCAGCTAGATTGGCTGCTCGCAAAAGAGAATCTGTCGTCCGGAGACAAATTGAAACGTCGCTTGTGAAAGTAGTTCTTTGAAGCAAAGGACATCGCAAAACAAAAGACTGCTAAACTTGACGCATGATTAAGTTCTTTTAGAATGAAGCTAGCTCTAGTGGGGAGGGCAACTGGGGGGCATAGGAGGCCCTGAATCATGTTTCGAGGGACTAAAGGAAAGGTGATCCCCTTACGCGAGGGCGACTTGGTAGAAGAAGCAGAGGAGGACCCCAACAGCACACTTCAGGCATTGCAGGCCGCCTCGCACAGGCCGTTTCCGGCGGTTTCCACGATGCCGAGGCTGCCGGCGATGATTCCCGATGAGATCCTGGACTACTACGGATGGGTATTCTGCCAGGGTGGCTTTCTTAATCTGCAGATGACTTTCGAGCAGTTTCTGGCGGTAGTCGCAGCCGTCAGTCCGTCCGCGCTTTGCCCTGAGTATGACCCGGGCGAAGGAGCGGCGGCTTAGTCATCCGCGCTTGCGTTCACGTCTTGCAGGGACCGGCTTTGCCGGATCGCAGGTCGATCCGGATGCTCGGTCCCAGCACTTTCGCGCAACAGTTTAACTGAACCGCTTACGGCCCCTTCGAGGGCGAGGGTTGTTCATGCTTCCCGCTCTTTGGCAGGAGGTCGTTGGGTACCCATACGCTCTGCACGCCCGATAGATCGGTCGGAGAGGTCAGATTGTTGGCTTTGGCGATCGCATGCCAGTTGTCGGCATTGCCGGTGACTCGCTTGGCGAGATGAGGTAAATCTTCGCCCGGTAACACGGCAAAGTTGACCCCGCCGCTGGCCGGCGTCATGGGAGCGGGCGGATACTGCGCCGCATACTTGTCGAATTGCGTGAACAGATGCAGTTTGGCGCTCGGCTTATAGCTGTCGATATCGCTCTGGGGGATATCCTCGGCCTGAACATTGGCGACGATGGTGCTTTGGCGGGCCGATAGCGGGACAACCTGAATCTCGTACCGGTAGCGCGGATTGACCCCGACCAGGTTGGCGAGCGTGCCGACCGGTACATCCGCCGGGCGCCATTCCGTCGTCACCTGCTTTTCAGGCTGCACGGTAAACAGGACCCCGTCGCCGCGCAGGACGTCCTGCAGCATCAGGAATGTCTGATGAGCCGGAAAGTTAACGACATGCTTTTCGCCCACCGCATAGTTGGAGTCGCTGGACGAAGTCGAGTAGGCCCAGTAGTGCGCGTAGCATCCGCTGAGCATCGGCGTCAGCGTCAGGAGCAGGGCCAACAGGCCAGGTCTGAGGTGCGGCGGAGTGGATACGATGCGACGGCTCATAGGCAAAATCAGGAAAACATGCATTCTTGAGGCGCGCAAGCCGAAGTCGATCGAAGACGCGACACGTGGTCGGAGAGCTTTTTGTAATACAATGAAAAGAATGAACTGTCAGAGCGGCGATACGCTATGTGGACGGGCGATTCAGGCTTCCTTCGCAGGCTCGTTTGACGCGCCGCTATTGCACGCTCGCATCCGAGAGGCTAACTGAATAAATCTCATGGGCTCGAATAATATGCCTCGTCATGCTGTAGCCGTGGTCGGTGCCGCCACGGCTGGTTCTGAAATCGCGCGAATCCTGGCCGAACTTGGCGCTCTGGTAGTGGTGTTTGAGCAGAATCCGCGTCCTTACGGGAAAATCGAAGATGGGCTGCCGCGATGGCACGTGAAGCAGCGCAGGGACGAATACGAGGACATCAATTCGCGCCTCGATCATCCCAACGTTGAGTACGTTCCGCTGACCCGGCTCGGACGCGATATCCAGTTCGAGGATCTCGAAAGCAAGTGGGGCCTCAGCGCCGTCGTGCTGACCACCGGTGCGTGGCGTGATCGCTCTTTTCCGGTCGAGGGAGCTGATCGCTTCATCGACAAGGGACTGGTTTACCAGAATTCGCTCATCTACTGGTTCAACCATTATCCCGAAGCCAAATACGACGGACCGCGCTATGAGCTTACGCAGGGCGCGATCGTCGTGGGCGGCGGACTTGCCTCGATCGACGTGGTCAAGGTGCTGCAGATCGAGTACACGCTCAAGGCGCTTGCCGAACGAGGCATCAATGAGGACATGGTACGGATCGAGCGCGAGGGGATCGAACCGGTTCTCGCGTCGCACGGTCTCAAGTGGGCCGACCTCGGAATCAAGCCGTGCAGGCTTTTCTACCGGCGCAGGGTTCTCGACATGCCGCTTTCGGACATCCCGCCCGACGCGCCGCCCAAACGCGCCGAAGCCCTTCGGATGGCGCGACAGAAGATTCTCGACAAGGCGACGCGCAAGTTCCTGTTCGAGTTTCAGGACCTGAGCGTGCCGGCCGAAGTAATCGCCGAGGGCGATCGGATGGTCGGAGTTCGCTTCAGCCGCACCGAGCTTGTTGACGGCCGGGTCAAGGTGAAGCCGGGCACGGAACATGACGTCCGCGCCGCGCTTACCATAAGTTCCATCGGCAGCATCCCGGAACCGTTGCCCGGCATCCCCTGCAAGGGCGAAGTTTACGAATACGTCGACATGGACATCGGGCTGCTCACCAATGGGCCAACGGCGGTTTTTGCGGCCGGCAACGTGCTGACCGGCAAGGGCAATATCAAGGATTCGCTGAACAACGGAACGGAAATCGGAACCATGGTGGCCGAGAGTTATCTGGGCCTCAGCGACAAGGAGATTCCGATAACCGGCGAGATCCGCAAGCAAGCCGAGGCCGAAGGCAAGAAGATCGCGACGGCGATAAAACAGCGCGAACCGCTTGCGCCCGAACAGATCGAAAGCATCCGGGCGCGCGTGAAAGAGCGCCAGCGAGCCGTCGGGTACGAGCAGAACTTTCGCGAGTGGATTGCGAAGGTCACACCGCCCGACCTTCAGTAAGGACAAAAATCAGTGGACGACCGGGCCGATCGCACGAGCGGCGGCGGCCCGGCAGATGCTGGCCCGTGGTTTCTTTTCCCCGGAGGCGCTTTGCCTGTCGGGGCGCGCGGCTATACTCTCATAGTTGATTCCCCGGACATACGGAGTTGAACGGAGTGGAAGATCTTAGGCAGACCGACCCGGAGATTTACCGGCTCATCAAGGAAGAGGAACGCTACGAACTGGAATCGGTGCGTCTGATTCCGTCGGAGAATTACGTTTCCAGGGCGGTGCTTGAGGCGACCGGTTCGGTCCTCACCAACAAATACTCCGAAGGTTATCCGGGCAAGCGTTATTACGAAGGTCAGCGTTACGTCGATCAGGTCGAGACGCTCGCAATCGAGCGGGCGAGGGCGCTGTTCGGAGCCGAGCATGTCAACGTCCAGCCGTATTCCGGCTCGCCGGCAAATCTCGCCGTTTATTTCGGGATGCTCAAGCCGGGCGACAAGATAATGGGCCTCGCTCTTCCGCACGGCGGCCATCTGACCCACGGATGGAACGTGAGCATAACGGGATCGTTCTGGACTTCGGTGCAGTACCAGGTCGATCGCGAAACCCAGCGAATCGACTATGACGCGCTTCGCGAGATGGCGCGACGCGAACGTCCGCGGATGATCATATGCGGGGCGACCGCCTATCCGCGCCAGTTCGACTTTCGAATCTTCGGAGAAATCGCTCGGGAAATCGACGCCTACCTGCTCGCGGACATCGCCCATATCGCCGGACTCGTAGCCGGTGACGCGCATCCCTCGCCCGTGCCCTACGCGGACGTGGTTACGACGACCACGCACAAGACGCTGCGCGGTCCGCGCGGCGCGATTATCATGTGCAAGGACGAATTTGCGGCGCAAATCGATCGCGCCGTGTTTCCCGGCTTGCAGGGGGGACCTCACAACCACACCACGGCGGCAATCGGTGTGGCGCTCAGGGAGGCCGCGACTCCGGAGTTCAAGGACTACGCCCATCAGATCGTGCGCAATGCGCAGGCGCTTGCCGCGGAGTTGCTGGAGCGCGGCTTCAACCTGGTGTCGGGCGGAACCGACAACCATCTGATACTGGTCGACCTGACCAACAAGAAGGTTATCGGAAAGAAGGCGGCCAGGGCGCTCGATATCGCCGGTATCGTCTGTAATTACAACACCGTCCCCTACGACCCGCGAAAGCCCTTCAGTCCGAGCGGAATTCGGCTCGGAACGCCGGCGGTAACCTCGCGCGGAATGAAGGAAGCCGAGATGAAACAGGTGGGACGATGGATCGACGAGGCTATCTCCCAGGCCGACGACGAAGCGGCACTTAACCGTATCGGCGGCGAGGTGCGCGAGATGTGCAGCAGCTTTCCCGCCCCGGGAATAGCACTCGATTGACCTAAGCGGCTCTTCGCCGCATCAGATTGCTCTCTCTCAGAGCCTCAAGCGGGCGCGGAACGTTCTTCGTGACCGACGCCGGCAGGCTAGCGCCTGCGCCGACCCTGGCGACGTGATCGACCGTCGCCGCCTCCTTGTCAACGTGCCTCCTAATAGCATGCCATAGCATCTCCTGGGCACTCGTACGTGCAGCTTTTGTGAATAGTTCCGCGTAAAACCGATAGAAGTGTGCATATTATAACGCCACAAGACACTTGACAGCGTGTAATGTTTAGCGTTAAACAAGACTTGCATGTCAAGAAGTTTCAAATCATTAATTTCCTTGCGTAGCCATGCTGCAGCACATAGTAGGGAAATATAACTAATCGTATAGACGGGTTATCCTACAGTTTGTTTTATGAACGTCTCGAATGTCAGCCGATCGGCAGCAACCGCTTTGAATCAGAGCGGAGCAGCCCAACGTACGGGCGCGCACGGATCGGCGGACTTGGACTGGATGGGGGAGTTGTTGTCGCCGGGTGAGTGGCGCAAGGGGCTTCCGGCAGGAAGAAGAGCGCCGCGACAAACTCCAAAGAACAAGGGGTGCGAGGGTAATGAACAAGCGAACGCGTAGGTCGAAGGGTCAGATCGCTATAGTGTTTGCGATTGCGCTGCCGGTGCTGTTGGGCGCCGTGGCTCTATGCACTGACGTCGGCGTTTTTTACCTCAACTGGGAATACATGCAGAAGGCAGCAGACGCTGCGGTTCTCGCGGGTGCGAATCGTGGCCTGCCGTACGACCCGGCGCTGGCGATCCAGACGGCTGAGCAGTACGCCGAAATGAACGGTATCAAGGCGGACGAGATCGTCTACACCAAGACCAGCGACGACGACATGTCCATCAGCATGAAGATCTCGCGCGAGGTGCCTTACTACTTCGGCAAGGTTCTGGGACTTAAGCAAGGTCCAGTCACTGTCGCTGCGACGGCAGGGTTGAAGTCTGCGGGCGGCGCCTGCGGATTTCTGCCGGTCGGGATTCCATGCAATTCGAGTTCGCCGGTGGCATCCGCGGCCGACTGTCCCGGTGCGGGCTACACGACGTATGAGAACGGCGGTTCGCAATTGACGCTCAAACCGGCTCCTGCGGGCTCCACTTCGATGCAGGGTCCCGGAAACTGGGAACCGCTGGCTCTGGGCGGATCCGGCGCCAGCATTTACGAAAGCAACATCACGAGCGGGTATTCAGGCCCTGCGCTCACGCCGGGCGCTGTCGTGCCTACGGAAACCGGGCAGGTTGCGGGACCGACGTTTCATGGCTTCAACCAAAGAATGGCGAACGCCGGGCAGAGCAGCTATCAGCCGGTCCCAAGCGAAGACTCACAGCTCGACGCAGCCAGTCCCCAGGCAGTGCTCGTACCGCTGGTCAATTACACTGGTGTCAATGGCAAGAGCAGCGTCGAGATCGTTGGCTTTCAGGAGATGTGGATTACTGGCGTTAGCGGCGGCACCGGGCAGATCACGGGCTACTTCATCAACAAGTTGCCCGGATGCAGCACTCCAACTTTGAGCGCGAGCAACTCGATCAACGAGTACAGCGCCATCCTTACCAAGTAGGACTCAAGCCCGTCCTCCCCAGGTGAACAGGCGAGGCGATACTGGGGGGAAAGGCCGTCGGCCCTGCTGGCCGGCGGCCTGTTCTTTTCCGGAATCGATAAACGGCCCAATGCCATACGTGGAGACCGCGGTGCGCACATACGTATTGTTGCGTAAATGCTACTAAGTGTCACGCGTGCGCCTGTCTACGCCTCTGTAGGCGAGCAGATCTCCCTTATGAATCAAGGGAGCACCGGTTCGGCATGCCAGATGCTACGTAATCACTTGTTTCGTCGGACGAAGCCGACAAACAGCAGCTCCGCGGATGCGCAGCCCGATGTGGGGGTGTGAGGATTGGGCAGCGCAGTCGTCGCTCGCGGCAAATTGCAGGAGTGGCATCCCGCTTGTAGTGTCGCCGGCGTCCGATATTGCAGATCCGCCTAATTCCGTCTTGCGAGGAGTTATGAAGAAAATTTCGGGAGGACTAAAGGGGCAGACTGCCGTAATCTTCACTCTGGCGATCGTTGCGTTGCTCGGCGCGGTCGCTATGTGTACCGACGTCGCCGTGATGTACGTCAACTGGGAATACATGCAAAAGGCGGTCGATGCGGCCGCGCTGGCGGGTGCGAACTTCCTTCCCAATGATCCGTCGACGGCGCAATCGACCGCGTTGAGCTATGGCGAGCTGAACGGATTGAAGGCGAGCGAGATAACCTCAACGAGTGTTTCTTCGAACGATCAAGATATAACCGTCTCGGCAGCGCGCGAAGTGCCGTATTACTTCGGGCGCGTGTTGGGACTCAGCACGCAGCTTATCAGCGTCTCCGCCACGGCTGCGATTCCTAACTCAACCACGACTATCGGTGGTGCCTACAATGGGACGAACCCGACAGGCGGAAGCAGCTACACCGGCCAGTACGGCTCGTCAGTGGGTCAATACGGATTGGTCCCTGTCGGACTCGACTCCAATACGACCTACACCAACGGCGAGAGTATGACTCTGCACGATACGCAGATTGGACCGGGTAACTGGGGCACCGTCGAGCTTGGCGCTCCGGGCGGTTCAAGCGTTCGCAATAATATTGCCGACGGTTATTCCGGGCCAATTAGTGTGGGCGATTGGATCAACAGCGAGCCGGGACAAAAGATTGGACCCATCGACCAGGGCTTCAATGATCGGCTTAAGGCCGCGCAACAGATCGATCCTAGCGGAACGTACGCATCGCACAGCTCCAATGATCCGCGAATCCTGTTCCTTCCGATGGTGAACTGGGAGTCGCCAAACGGGCGCTCGGGAGTGCAGGTCATGGGCTTTGCGGCAGTCTGGCTCGACAGTATAAGCGGCGGCGACTTGCAGGTGCACTTTATAACCCAGGTCGCGCCCCAGAGCCTGCCCAACACCAGCGGCCACTATTCGGGGGTCCGCGGAGCGCCAATTTTGATCAAATAGCGAACGTAACCGGGCGCGTCGTGCGTTAGGGCGCATCCGGTATCACTTTCAGCTTTACGCCCGGATTTGCGCAGTAGGCCGGGAGCTTTCCGTCGAGCACATCGCGGATATTTGCAACCGCTATCGCGGCCATACGAAGCCGCGTCGTACGGGTTGCGCTGCCGATGTGAGGAGTGACGATCACGTTGGGTAGCTCAAGCAGCGGGTCGTCGAGAGAGACGGGTTCCGGATCGGTCACGTCGAGCGCCGCGCCGCCGAGATGTCCCGCCGAGAGCGCGTTGCAGAGCGCCTTTGAATTTACGACGCCTCCGCGCGCGGTATTGATCAGAATCGCGCCCGGCTTCATCGATTCGAACTCGCGCCGACCCATCATGTGACGCGTTTCAGAGGTCAGCGGAACATGGAGCGAAACGAAGTCGGACTCGCAAAGCAACTCGGCAAGGCTTGCTTGCCGCGCTCCGTCTACTTCTTCGCGCGGCGCATCCGCGGAACCTGATCGCGCTTGTCGGGCACGCGTCGCGTAAAGCACGCGCATCCCGAAACCCGATCCGCGCCGCGCCATCGCGCGACCGATTGCGCCCCATCCCACGATTCCGAGCGTCGCGCCGAACACGTCGCGACCAAGCATCACGCGCGGTCCCCAGGTGCGCCATTTTCCTTCACGCACATAGCGGTCGGCTTCAACTATTCGCCTCGCCGCCGCCATCAGCAGAGCGAATGCCAGGTCGGCCGTCGCTTCGGTGAGCACGCCGGGCGTATGCCCTACCGCCACGCCCGCCTCGGTGGCTGCGTCGAGGTCGATATTGTCAACGCCCACGGCGAGGTTGCTGATTATTCGAAGCCGGGGCGCGGAGGAAATCACTTCCGCATCGATTCGCTCCGTCAGCATGCTGAGCACCGCGTCGGCGCGTGCGATACGTTCCAGGACTACCTCGCGCGGCGGCGGCATCTCGTCGTCCCACAGGTCCACGCGCGCAAAACGCGCGAGTTCCACGAGTGCCTTCTCCGCGACCGGTCGCGTCACGAATACGATCGGTTGTGTCGTGCGCGAATGCACGTTCCTGAGCCTCCGAGGTTCAATTAGTCTTCGAGCTTTGCTATACGCCTCAAACGTGAGTGACACCACCTCGTCCCAGATTCTCCGTCGCGCGCTCGCGGAAGGCCGCGCGGCGCTTGCTGAAATCGAATCCAAGCGTCTGCTGGAATCAATCGGAATAGCTACCGCGATTCCGGAAAAGGCAACCTCGGCCGACGATGCGGCCGGGGTCGCGGAGCGAATCGGCTTTCCCGTCGTTCTCAAAGTCATCTCGCCTGAAGTGAGTCACAAGAGCGAGGTTGGAGGTGTCGTGCTCAACCTGCGGTCGGCGGCGGAGGTGCGCAAGGGCTTCGAGGACATCCGGCAAAGCATCGCATCGAAGGCTCCCGACGCGCACTTCGAGGGCGTTGCGGTGCAGGCGATGGCGCCCGAAGGCGTCGAACTGATCGTCGGCGTAACCCGCGACGACCGCTTTGGTGCGCTCGTGATGGCGGGGCTGGGCGGAATCTTCGTCGAGGTTTTGAAGGACACGGCTCTAAGGCTCGCGCCGATTGACGAGGCCGAAGCGCGCTCTATGCTCTCGGAACTGCGCGGTGCCGCGCTTCTTCGCGGCGCGCGCGGGCGGGCCGCGGTCGATATCGACGCGGTGGCAAAGCTGATTGCGACGCTCTCGCGATTCGCGGTTAAGAATCCGGAGTTGCGCGAGATGGACCTGAATCCGGTCGTCGCGTATCCGGACGGAATCCGCGTGCTCGACGCGCGCGTCCTGCTCGGCGAATCGCCGGTCAAAGCCGACCCCGACCCGCATCACGGCGAGCGCGTGAAAAACCTCGATCGCGCCTTCGCGGCCAAGACCGTTGCCGTTATCGGTGACAAGCGGATGGGCGGTTATCTGTGGCTTCGTGCGATGAGCGAATTCACCGGCAAGCTCTACTCGATTCAGATCGATCCCAACGAGATTCCGGGAATCGAGGCGATGGGGGTCGAGAACAAGAAGAGCCTCGCCGACATCCCCGAGCATATCGACTACGCCGTGAGCGCCGTGCCGCGTCAGGTCGCGCCACGCATCCTGAAGGATTGCATCGCCAACAACGTCGGCGCGATCGGATTCTTCACCTCAGGCTTCTCGGAAACCGGCGAGGAACTGGGCACGCGGCTTGAGAAGGAGCTAAAGGACGCCGCGATCGAATCGGATATCGCGCTCGTGGGCCCGAACTGCATGGGGCTCTACAGCCCGGCGGTCGGGATGCGCAATTTCCCCGAGGAAAAAGTCGGTGAGGCCGGCAACGTCTGTTTCATCTCGCAGAGCGGTACCCATACGATCAATTTCTGCATGCAGGCCGTCGCGCGCGGGATCGACATCAACAAGGCCGCGTCGGTCGGAAACGTGCTCGTGCTCAAGGCAGCGGATTATATCAACCTGATGGCCTCCGATCCCGCCACTCGCGTGCTCGGTATGTATATTGAAGGCGCGGGCGACGGACGCGGCTTCTTCAACTCGCTGCGCGACGCGGCGAAGCGATGCCCCGTGGTGATATGGAAGGGCGGCGTGACCGAGGAAGGCGCGCGGGCGACTTTCTCTCATACCGGTTCGCTGGCGACTCCGGGCGCGGTGTGGAGCGCGATGGTGCGGCAGAGCGGGGCGGTGCAAGTCGAGAATCTTGACGCGATGCTCGACGCGGTGGATTTGATCGCGCGCGGCAAACCGGTCAAGGGACGGCGGATGGGTCTGGTCGCGATGACCGGCGGGCAATCTGTCGTCCTGACGGACACGTTCTCGGGCGCGGGTCTTGAGGTGCCGGCGCTTTCCGAATCGTCCTACGAGGAACTAGCGGGCTTCTTCAACATCGTGGGCGGCAGCTACCGAAATCCGCTCGACGCGGGCGGAACGATCGGCGGTGGATTGCATCTTGGAAACCTGGAGCGAATCCTCTCGATACTAGACCGCGACCCGGTCATCGATTCTATCGTGTTGGAAATTGGCACCGGGCTTCGGGCCTCGCGATGGGACAGGCACGAGGACGAAATCATCGGACTGCTCGACAAGGTCGCAGAGTTTGCGCGAGGCACGGACAAGCCGTTCGCCGTGATACTGCATCCTGCGCACGTCGAGACGATCGTCGCGCGCGCCAGGCAACTTGCGCGCGAGCGTGGACTGGTCGTTTTCGAGAGCTTCGAGCGTGCGGCGGCGGCATTTCGCGCAGCGGCCGAATGCGTCGAGGCCCGCGCGCGAATCCAATAGTCAGTCAGCTAGTCAGGCAGTCGGGGGAAGGTTGGCCAATTCCTCGCGGTAGGCGGCCTCGACCAGTTCGCGTCCGTAGAGTCGCTCCAGCT
>JBJKQX010000506.1:0-3960 GCA_046704965.1 Binataceae bacterium (SeqCode) | reverse complement strand
CGCAACCCAGGCGTTCGCGGACCCGGGCTACGGCAGGGCCGGCCTCGAACTGATACGCGCCGGCGGAAGCGCACCCGACGTGCTTGGCAAGCTGCTCGCATCCGATCGCAAGCGCGAAATTCGACAGGTGGCGATAGTTGACGGGCACGGCAGGGTGGCGGCCCATACCGGGAGCGAGACAATACCCGCATCGGGTCACGAGACGGGAGACGGCTTTTCGGTGCAGGCCAACATGATGCTGAAAGCATCGGTGTGGCCCGCTATGGCCGATGCGTTCCGGGCCGCGAGCGGTGACCTTGCCGAGCGGATGCTCGTCGCGCTGGAAGCCGCGGAGCGTGAGGGCGGCGACGTGCGCGGGCGTCAGTCCGCCGCGATGATCGTCGTCAGGCGAACTGCCACCGGGCTTTCATGGGTTGACCGCACGTTCGACCTCCGCGTCGACGACCACCCTGAGCCTCTGGCCGAACTCAGGCGTCTGGCGGTTGTGCAGCGCGCGTACGGGCGCAAGATGGCGGGTGACGCGGCCTTTGCCCGGGGTGAGGTCGAGCAGGGCACCCGCGAGTACGAAGAGGCGCAAAAGCTGGTTCCCGACAATCTTGAGTTTCCCTTTTGGCACGCGATTGCCCTGCTCAGCCTGGGACGCGCCGAGGACGCGGCACCCATTTTCCGCCGGGTCTTCGCCACGCGCAGCGAATGGGCCGTGCTGGGCGCCCGGATGGCGCGGTCGGGTCGGATGGCGTGCGAACCGGAACTTGCAGAACGGGTGATAGCGGAATCCGCCCGTCAGGCGGATATCGAGCGAGCCGCAGCGACAAGACAGTAGCTCTTCAAACCATCAGGGCATTTGCAGCGCTTGTCGCGCTTACTTAAAGTTTTATTAAAGCATGCCTTTTCTCACGCGAGTTTTAGGAGTTCCGGCTGATGCCTGAAGCACAAACAAAGCGAAAGACGAGCCAAAGCTCGCCTCGCGTCGAATACGAAGTTCAACTCTATTACCGGATGAAGCTGATACGCGCGTTCGAAGACCGCGTGTCCCGGCTTCATCGTCAAAACAGGATTTTCGGCGGCGTCTATTCGGGCGCCGGTCAGGAGGCTATCTGCACCGGGATTTGCGCTCCGCTCAAGCCCGACGACTTCGTTGCCCCGTTGCATCGCGACATCGGCGTCTTCCTGATGCGCGGAGTCGATCCACGCGCCCTGATGGCGCAGTTGATGGGCAAGGAGACGGGACTTTCGCGCGGCAAGGATTCGTTCCTGCACGGCGGAGACCTGGAGCACGGAATTTTCGGGTCGACCTCGATGCTTGGGTCGTCGCTGCCGGTGGCCGTGGGCGCAGCGCTCAAATTCAGGATGAAGCGCGAGGACCGTGTCGCGGTCGCATTCTTCGGTGAGGGCAGTACTTCGCGCGGTGACGTGCATGAGGCGATGAACTTCGCGGGAATACACAAACTGCCCGTGCTGTTCGTATGCGAGAACAATCGCTACGCCTACTCGACCCCGCTCGAGAAGCAGATGGCTATCGAGGACGTGGCCGACCGTGCGCCCGCCTACGGATTCAAGGGGCACACCGTTTCCGGCAACGATCTGCTTGCGGTGCTCGAACTTGCCGAACGCGTCGTGAAGCGGGTTCGCACCGGTGGAGGCCCGGAGCTTATCGAGTGCAAGACCTACCGCTTCCGCGGTCACAGCGAGCACGACCCCGCCTCGTACCGCGACCAGGACGAACTGCTCGAATGGGAAAGCCGTGACCCCATCCCGCAGTACGAGTTCTACCTTGAAAAGAGGGGCTACGACCTCAAACAGATTCGCGAGGAAATCGACGAACGTACCCATCAGGCGATCCAGGAGGCGGTCGAGTTTGCCGAGCAAAGTCCTTATCCGAAACCCGAAGAAGCGCTCGAAGACCTCTACGCGCCGTCGCATTCTGCCAATGAACGCCGTTAGTAGCCGGGAAAACCGCGCGATGGAAATCACCTACATCCAGCGAATCAATCAGGCGCTGCACGAGGAGATGCAGCGTGACGAGAATGTCTTTGTGATGGGTGAGGACGTTGGCGAACTGGGAGGAGCGTTCAAGGCAACCGAGGGGCTGCTGGCAGCCTTCGGCGAGGAACGCGTGATCGACACTCCCATTTCCGAAGCGTTGATTGTCGGCGCGGGCGTGGGCTCGGCCGTGCTCGGGATGCGGCCCGTGGTCGAGATGCAGTTCGCGGACTTTATCTCCTGCGCGTTCGACCAGATCGTCAACATGGCCGCAACCACGCGCTATCGGCACGGCGGACGCGCCTCGTGCCCACTCGTGATTCGCGCGCCCTCGGGTGCGGGCGTTCACGGCGCGCTGTTCCATTCGCAGAACCCAGAGGCATGGTTTACCCGCGTGCCGGGCCTCAAAGTGGTCGCCCCTGCGACGGTTTACGACGCCAAGGGGCTCCTGAAGGCCGCAATCCGCGACGACAATCCCGTCGTCTATTTCGAACACAAGCGCCTTTACCGCAGTATCAAGGCCGATGTGCCGGACGGCGACTTCGTGGTTCCAATCGGGGTTGCCGACCTTGGCCAGGAAGGTACGGATCTCTCGGTCATCACTTACGGAGGTACGCGCAATCAGTGCCTCGACGCGGCGCGGATCGTCGAGAAGGAAGACGGCGTTTCAGTCGAGGTGCTCGACCTGCGAACCCTGCTGCCGCTCGACCGCGAGGCGATCCTCCGCACGGCGGAGAAAACCGGAAAAGTCCTGATTGTTCACGAGGACCGGCTGACCGGCGGTTTCGGCGGAGAGGTCGCGGCGCTTGTTGCCGAGCATGCGTTCGAATTTCTCGACGCTCCGGTCCGGCGACTCGCCGCGCTCGACACGCACGTGGCCTTCAGCCCTCCGCTTGAGGAGTACATTCTTCCCAACACCAACAAGATCGTTGACGCGATCAGGAGTCTTGCCGCGTATTGACCATGGCTGTTGAAGTTACGATGCCCCAGATGGGCGAGAGTGTCGTCGAAGGCACGATCGCCAAATGGCTGGTCAAGGAAGGCGATCACGTAACCGAAGATCAGCCTCTTTGTGAAATCTCGACCGACAAGGTCGACACGGAAATACCGTCGCCCGGTGAGGGCGTGATCGAGAAGATCGTCGCGCAGGAGGGCGAAACTCTGCCCGTCGGCGCGGTGCTCGCGACGATTGCGGCTCCGGGCGCCGCGGTCGAACGTCCAGCGAAGCCCGAAAAGCCTGAAAAAGCCGCTCCCGAACCGGCGCGTCCGCGACTCGAACCGGTTCGCAAGCCCGAGGTCAGAGAGGCTCGCGCGGAGGGAAAACCCGAAGCGGCGCCGTCTGTGGTCGAGAGACCCGCGGCCAAAGTAACTCCGATTTCGAAGCCCGCTCCCGCAGAGGCGCATCGGCGTTATTCACCCGTGGTCATGAAGATGGCCAGCGAGCACAACATCGATCTGAGTCTCGTGCCCGCGACCGGGATGGGTGGCCGCGTGAGCAAGCGCGACGTGCTGAGATATCTCGAGTCTGAGGCGCGGCCAGCCGAAGAGGCTCCGTCGCCCGCGCCGTCCGCCGCGGCTGCGCCACCGGCCCGCGCGCAAGCACCTTCGCCGGTCAGAGAGGCTGCGCCGTCGGTATTTCGGCCTCCCGTCTATGAGCCGCGCGAGGGCGACGAGGTCGAGCCGTTCACCCGCCGTCGCAAGCTCATCGCCGAGCACATGGTCTATTCCAAGACCCATTCGCCGCACGTCGGCACGGTTGCCGAAGTTGACGTGACGCGTGCGATGGCGCTCAGGCAGGCTCACAAGGGCGAATTTCAGAAGCGCGAGGGCTTTGGGCTGACATTTCTGCCGCTGGTCGCGGCGGCGACCGTCAGGGGGCTCAAGGAGTTCCCGGGAATGAACGCCTCGGTGACGGGCGATTCGCTGGTGATTCGCAGGCAGATAAACCTCGGCATCGCGGTCGACACCGAGGAGGGC
>JBJKQX010000505.1:0-7443 GCA_046704965.1 Binataceae bacterium (SeqCode) | reverse complement strand
CGTCAGCGGCGCCATCACGGCGCAAAGCGCGTGTGGCGAACTGAGTTCGAAGTAGCTGTAGGCAAGTGCCGCGCCCGCCAGCAGCGACGCCGCTCCGGGTACAGGGAGTCCAACGAAACGACGCTTGTCTGTTGTTCCGACCTGAACGTTGAAACGCGCCAGACGAAGCGCGGCGCACACCACGTAAAGCCCCGCGGCGACTATGCCGAGCGCTCCCAGTGGTCTGACCGCCCAGCAGTAAACCAGCGTTGCAGGCGCGACGCCGAATGCCACCACGTCGGAGAGGCTGTCGTATTCCACGCCGAACTCGCTCGAGGTTTTCGACGCGCGTGCGACACGGCCGTCAAGACCGTCGCACACGAACGCGATCATGATCATGACCGCCGCGAGTTCGAAGCGTCCGTTGATGGACGACACCAACGAATAGAAACCCGAAAGCAGACCGAGCGAAGTTATGGTGACCGGCACAAGGAACACGCCACGACGCAGCGGAGCCACGACTTTGTGGCGATGCTCCTTCAACCGGCCGGAAATCAGGCGCAAGCGCGCCCTTTGGGGGCCTTTCAGCCCAGGCCTTCTTTTCATTCGCGGATTTCTCCAATCACGGTTTCTCCGGCGCGGACGCGTTGTCCGACCGAGACCGTGATTCGGTATTCAGGCGGGACGAAATGGTCGACACGGCTTCCAAACATGATGAGCCCGATACGCTGACCAGCCCGTATTTTATCATGTGTGCCGACTCTGCATATGATCCTGCGAGCAAGATATCCTGCCACCTGCATCATCCCGTGGCGACGGCCCGACGCGTCACGCAGAACCATCAGGTTTCGCTCGTTGTGCTGGCTTGCATGGTCATGATAGGCGGCACGAAATTCTCCCGGCGTATGCTCGACCGTGACCACCTCGCCATCCACCGGCGCCCGGTTTACGTGCACGTTGAGCGGCGACATGAAGACCGAGACGCGTTGATAGCCCGAACTGGCGTCGTCGCCCGGAATCCGACACTCGGAGACGTCGGTTATCCGGCCGTCGGCACCGGAGATAATCACCCCCTCGGTGCGGGCCGGAAAGCGCTCCGGATCGCGAAAAAAGGAAGCAACCGCAAGGGAAAAAGCGACGACGATTCCGCCCACAATGAAAAAGCCGAGCACCAGCAGCAAAATGCCGATTGCCGCCAGCACAAGCGACAATGCGGCACCTTCCGCCGCGAGACCAATCGCCTCTGCAAGTCGCGCTATTATTGTGCCCACTGGGCTCTTGGCCTGGTGACCGCTCACTCCGGGAGAATATAAGCACGGGTCCGCCGTTTTTCATTTTTCATCGGCGGACCCGTGTGATTCAGTTTTTGGCCTTGTCGACCAGGCGGTCGGCGCCCAGCCATGGCATGAATTCGCGCAACCGACGGCCCACTTCCTCGACGGGATGCTGTTCGGCGTCCTTGCGCATCTTTTTGAAGTTGGGAAGCCCCGAGCGGTATTCGTCGATCCATTCCTTCGCGAATTTGCCCGACTGGATGTCGGCGAGCAGTTCCTTCATCGCCTTTCGCGATTCCGCCCCGATGACCCGCTTGCCACGCGTCATGTCGCCGTACTCGGCCGTGTTGCTGATCGAATAGCGCATGTTCGAGATGCCGCCCTCGTAGATGAGGTCGACGATCAGCTTGACCTCGTGCAGGCATTCGAAATAGGCCATCTCAGGTGCGTAGCCCGCTTCGACCAGCGTTTCCCATCCTGCGCGGATAAGTTCAGTCAGGCCACCGCAAAGCACCGCCTGCTCGCCGAACAGGTCGGTCTCGGTCTCTTCCTTGAAGCTGGTCTCGATGACTGCGGCACGGCTTCCGCCGATCGCGGCGCCATAGGCAAGTCCGACCCGTTTCGTATCGCCCGAGGGGTCCTGTTCAACCGCGAGCAGGCAGGGCACACCGCGTCCCTTGCTGTATTCCGAGCGCACCAGATGGCCGGGTCCCTTGGGTGCGATCATGAAGACGTTCACGTCCTTGGGCGGGGTGATGAACTTGAAATGGATGTTGAATCCGTGCCCAAAGGCGAGATACTTGCCGGGCGCCAATGCGGGAGCGATTTCCTTTTCGTAAATCTCCGCTCCCATCTCGTCGGGTACGAGCATCATTATGACGTCCGCCTGACGAGCCGCCTCGGTGGCGTCGAATACTTTGAGCCCCTGCTTTTTGGCTTTCTCGACCGAAGCGCTGTCCGCACGCAGTCCCACGCGCACGTCCATCCCGCTGTCGCGCAGATTGAGCGCATGGGCGTGACCCTGACTGCCGAAACCGATGATCGCAATCTTCTTGGGCCTGAGTGCCTCCGGATCGGCGTCCCTGTCGTAATAAACCTGCATTGCTTTCTACTCTCTCCTGCCCTCTACGCCGACCGGCGGTGGTGGTTTTCGTTGAGCTGTACCAATCGCGCCATCGCGACCTTGCCCGAGCGGACCATTTCCTTGATTCCGAGCGGGCGGACCAGAGCGATAAAGGCTTTCACCTTCTCTGAGTCGCCTGTTACCTCAACCGTGATGGCGTTGCGGCCGATATCAATCACGTGGGCGCGAAACGCGCTTATGATGGAATCGAGTTCCGAGCGGGTGCGTTCATCGACCGCGACTCTTACCATCACCATCTCGCGATCGACGATATCGACGTCCTGGTAGTCAATTACCTTGATTACCGAGACGAGCTTGTTGAGTTGCTTGTTGACCTGTTCCAGGACCGCGTCGTCACCGCTGGTGACGAGCACGATACGTGAGACGGTCGGGTCCAGCGGGTCTTCGTTGACCGTCAGCGATTCGATATTGAATCCGCGGCTGGAGAACAGACCGGCTACCCGGGACAGGACCCCGAATTCATTTTCGACGAGAACCGATATTGTATGGCTTGGCATTCGGTGGGTTTCTTGCGCTCATCGCTAAATCCAGCGACTTAACGAGCCTCTTGTCGGTGGCGATGCAACGCCGTCATCAGTTTGTCCTTGGAGGCCAGTTTAAGTTTCTGGATTCGTTTTCTTTCCAATTCCTCTTCGTTGGTCAGGTAGAGCTTCGTGCGAAAGATTTCGAGCCGGTTCTTGAGTTCCTGATGCTCTTCGTACAGCGCTCTCAGTTCCCCGTCATCGCTCAGATGCTGTCTGATGAGTTCTTCGTCTCTCTGCTCCATTTATGTTCCCTCCGCAACGGCAGTCGTACGTCCTGCCTGGGTTTGAAAATAACATCGCTCGCCCGCACATAAAGTGGTTCGAGCCGGGCAGGGGAATCCTTCTCGCCCAATCGGAACCGCTGGGCTCCGATTGCGGCAACGCATCGACCGCGCGTCTGAAGTTCGGTGTCCGATAAAACGGCACTCTGGAAGCCCCGCTGCGATGCAAGCGCTAACGCTTCGTGCGCTTTTCCATCCCCCACGAAAGTAACCGCGGCGCCGGAAACTTTTCTTAGCAGATCATCCAAGTCTAACACCAAAGCGTCGCTGTGCTTCTTTGGCGCGTCTTCAGTGACCTCGTAAATGGCCGTATACACCTCGCCCTTGCGGGCGTCCATCACCGGGCACAACAAGGAACCGGGCGGCAGTGCCTCCCTTGCGTCAAGCGCTGCTAAAGCGATCGCGTCGAAGGTCGGGACGCCCACCAGCGCACATCCAAGGGCCATAACAAGTCCCTTCGCATAGCTGAGCCCGACACGCAAGCCGGTGAACGACCCGGGACCGATTCCAACCGCGACCGCTTTGAGCGAGGACAGACCAGACCCCGCCTCGCGCATCAGGTCATCCACCGCGGCGGGAAGCCCGGCCCCGTGCGAGGAAGTGGCATGAGAACGTTCGGCCAGGACCCTGCCGTCTTCTATCAATGCCAGAGCGGCAATCGAGCCACCAGTGTCCAGGCCAAGAACCGGTCCGACTCCCTCTAACTCAAACAGTCTTTCAGCCGTGCACAATCCGCGAGATGTCATTGAAAATTACGAACGCCATCAGGGCAACCAAAAGAACAAGCCCGATCTGCAATGCAATTTCACGAGTCTGCAGCTTAAGCGGTTTTCCCCGCACTGCCTCGCAAGTGAAGAATAGCAGATGCCCGCCGTCAAGCAGCGGTACGGGCAAAAGATTGATAATTCCCAATTCGATGCTGAGCATCACGGTGAAGCCTGCAACGTCGGCGAACCCTCGTTTCGCTTCCCGTCCGGCGATCTCCGCGATCATGATTGGTCCGCCGAGCGCCTTTCGCGCCGACGTCGTACCGTCGATTATCTGCGCGACCCCGATAACCAGCGTTTGTGCTATCGAGACGGTGCCAACTATGCCCCGCTCCGCCGCGGCGATCGGTCCATACCTGTGCGTTACCGCCTTGCCGCTGGGAAGGACCCCGATGATCCAGGTCGGCTGCTTGTTCCCATAGATCGTGGTTTCTTCTTCTCGCTTGGGCGTAATCACGAGCGTTTGTCGCTTCGCCGCGGCTCCTTCGCCCCGCTCGATAACCATCTTGACCGGGCTGCCGTCGCCCGATTTTATGGCGCTCGACAACTGAGCCCACTCATGGATCGGCTTGCCTCCCACAGACAGAACCCTGTCGCCCGGCATCAGGCCCGCGGCATGCGCCGGCATGTCCTTCTTGACCTTACCGATAACCGGCAGCAGGGTCGGGACTCCGTACATGAACACGATGGTCAACAGAATCGGCGCGAAAATGAGGTTCGAGGCAGGGCCCGCCAATACGATGAGAAAACGGCGCCACAGCCGTTG
The DNA here is from genome assembly GCA_046704965.1 of Binataceae bacterium (SeqCode). Classification (GTDB taxonomy): domain Bacteria; phylum Desulfobacterota; class Binatia; order Binatales; family Binataceae; genus DTIX01. The sequence continues at coordinate 2,708 of JBJKQX010000505.1, read as the reverse complement.
GGTCGGAAACGAACGGCTCTTGAACGAATCGAGAACAGGTCCAGTCGGACTGCCGGCGATTATTTTTGCGGCCTCTTCAACCGAGCTCTGGTTCGAGATTTCGCGGATTACCGCTTCTTCCTCGGGCTTGAGCGCGCGGCCGACAACCTGCTCGGCGTTCGCGCCGACTTGTGGCTCGGGCTTGATCGCCGCCCCTCCAAGAACCTGCGCGGTCCCTTCAGGAAGCTGGGGAAAGAGCCGAGCGCTGATTTGCAGGATCCGCTCATCGCTGTCTTTGCTGGACGGTTCCCATCCGTGCTTGCGCGCCGCGGTCACGACATCGAGACCCAACTCGCGAACATAATTTTCAAGCTCTTCCGGGCGTGGTTCTTCGCCGACTTCTTCACCGAGCATCCGAACGTAGCCGCCAAACGGAGTTGCGCCGATCGCATACTCGGTTTCGCCCCGCCGAATACCCCATATCTTGGGCGGAAAGCCGACGGAAAAGCGCAGAACCCTCACGCGGAGGCATTTGGCGACGAAAAAGTGACCGGATTCGTGAACGATGATCAGAAGAGCGAGGATGACAACGGCCGCAATGATTGAAGTCAGCAAACGGATTGCCTCCGAGTCGTCCGGGCGGATGCCAGGCGGAACGTGATGCGACCGGGCAACCGATGCATCAGTGAATGTAATAGTAAGTGAAAACGGCAGCGAAAACTAGGCTGCATGTACGATCGATTAGGCCCCCATGACCCGGAAAAACCCATCCTGAATCCTTTACCCCCGAAGCTCGTTTAAGCGCTGAACCCGCCAGGTCGCCTAATTGGGCCAGAACGGAAACCACAATCGAAACCAAGACGGTCTGTGCCATCCTCCATTCTGGTGCCAGAACGCCCCGGAGTAAAACGCCCACCGCAACCGCTCCCACCAAACCGCCGACGGATCCTTCTACCGTCTTGTTGGGACTCACCCGTGGAGCGAGTTTGATTCGTCCGACGCTGCTCCCCACGAAGTAAGCGGCACTGTCGGTTGCCACCACCAGCAGCAGCATCAGGATGAGTATCGCAATTCCGTCGGGAAGGTTTCTCAGCAGCGCAAAATAGGGGAACAAAACACCTACGTACAGCGCCCCGAGCAGCGCAAGAAGCTTTCCGTGCGGCGCGCGCTCCGCACCGCTTATCGCTACTCTGGCCACCAGCACGAGCATTGCCGCGATAATCACGGCCGGCACCAGCCAGGGCGTTCCCCGTGTCGCCAACAGACAGACAAGCGGCGCACCGCCGGCAATCAGCACGATGGAAATTCCCATCGCGTCCGACGCCCGGGTCATCGAGCCAACCTCGTACAGACCCCATCCGCCCAGAACACCGATCAGAGCGGTGAAGACCAATGGCGGCGCATACAGAATTGCCGCCAGCACCGCGGGCAGCGCGACGGCAGCAGTCAGAAGCCTAGTTTTGAGCACGTAGACGCTGGTCGGTGCCGCCTTCGACGACGCCGAACCGGCGCTCGCGAAGCTGGTAGGCCGCAAGCGCCTTCAGAAACTCGCGTTCGCGGAACTCGGGCCAAAGAGTATCGGTGAAATAAAGCTCGGTGTAAGCAATCTGGTACAGGAAAAAGTTTGAGATGCGCTGCTCTCCCGAGGTGCGGACCAGAAGGTCCGGGTCGGGAAGTGACGAGGTCGTAAGCGCACCCGCGACAGTGGCTTCGTCCACTTCCTCGGGCTTGAGACTGCCCGCTGCGACCGCCTCGGCGATGCGTCGGGCGGCGGCCGTGATGTCCTGGCGTCCGCCATAGGAAAGCGCCAGCCCAAGCGTCATCGAGCGGTTGTTCGCAGTCGTCCTGACCGTCTGAGCGAGCGCCATCCTGACCGCGGGCGCAAGCCGGCTGGTATCGCCCAGCGCCACGACCCGGATATCGCGCTTCATCAGCCGCTTGGTCTCGGTCAGCAGATAGCGATGGAAAAGCTGCATCAGGAAATTGACCTCGGTCGAGGGCCGGAGCCAATTTTCATTCGAAAAAGCGAACAGGCTCAGGTACGGAATGCCAAGCTCACGCGCAACTTCGACCACCGCGCGTACGGATTCCTTGCCGCGGCGATGGCGCTCGTAGCGCGCCAGCCCGCGGTGCTTGGCCCATCGCCCGTTGCCGTCCATCACGATGGACACGTGCCGTGGCAGACGGGAAGCTTCCAGGGAAAGATCGGGAAACTCGTCAAGTGGTAGTGAAATCGCCACTTCCTGCGCAAGCCGGTTCCGCCGGCGGGTTCCCCCTTTGGCGGAATCAGACCTCCATTATCTCCGCTTCCTTGCTAGCAAGGAACTTGTCTATCCGATCGATAAATTCCGTCGTGAACTGCTGAACCTTGGCCTCGGCGCTGTGGACGTCGTCGTCCGTTACCTTCTTTTCCTTGTGGAGGTCCTTGAGCATGGCGTTCGCGTCGCGTCGATGGTTGCGCACTGAGACGCGAAAATCCTCGGCGATCTTGCGGATGTGCTTGACCAGATCCTTGCGCCGTTCTTCGGTGAGCTCGGGGATCGGAATACGGATCAGCTTGCCGTCATTCTGCGGCATAAGCCCCAGATCCGAGGTCTGAATCGCCTTCTCGATGTCGTGAAGCGCGGACTTGTCGTACGGCGTTATCACCAGCAGCCTTGGCTCGGGCGCGGCCAGCGAGGCTATTTGCCTGAGCGGGGTCTTGGCGCCGTAGTAGTTTACCTGCAAAG
>JBJKQX010000504.1:0-13165 GCA_046704965.1 Binataceae bacterium (SeqCode) | reverse complement strand
GACGTCTGAAGCTATGGTTACCGCGGATATCGTCCGCAACCGCCAGCTGGTTGCTCCTCCCTCCAGCTGGATCGCTGCCTGCGCCAAAACGGGCGGCACTGCGTACCGGCGGGCATTGGGGACTCCCCCCCTCCAGTGCCCGCCTTTTTCTTTTCTTGCCGTTTCGTTGTTTCATCACCTCCTTGCCTGCAACAAACAGGTAAACTGGCTCGAATCACGCGCCCCAGTCTGCCTGCCTTCGGCAGGAGATGCGTTCATTGTGCCGCTTATGCTTGACACTCCGCGCCGTGACGGTCATAGCTCAAAGTTCGATGTTACGGCGGGTCAGGTGGTTGATAATCAGCGCGGTGCTCGCGTTCGTATGCGCCGCGTTCATGATGAGTTGCGGAGGCTCTTCCGGATGTACCTCCAGCTACTACAACGTCTACGGACAATTAGTTCAGGGTAACTGTCCAAATTCCGGGCCGGTTTCCGGCTACCAAATTGAATCGATATCGGTTTGCAGCGGGCCGCCTGCGTCACCAACCCCGACTCCGACCGGTTCGGCAAGCCCTACGCCCACCGCGACGCCATGTCCGCAAGCCACGAGCACCGCGGTCGGAGCGAGTCAGAATATCCAGTTCCATGCCGACGGCGTGTTCTTCAAAGGCAAAAACACCAACAAAAAGACCAAGGTGGACGACATCACGACGTCCTGCTCGACGCTTTGGACGTCAAGTAACCTGAGCGTGCTTGTTCAACCGAGCAGCTGCAGCGGCGGCGGTTTGTATACCAGCGCGCAGTCCGGATGCTCCTGCATCAGCGCCAGTTCAGGCGGAATCGTCAGTCTGCCCGTGGGCATCACGGTCGTACCTTCGTCGGGCTCGACGCCGGTATGTCCGCCGTGCCCGACCCCGGCTCCGACTCCAACGCCCACGGCAAAGTTGGCAACTTCCGCTTTGACGAGTGCTTCGACCGGCACGGGAATCTCGGGCGTCCTTCAATGGAGCTTCGATTCCGCCATGCCGATATCGGGACCTGTCGTAGCTTCCGCGGACGGGACCGCGTACTTCGCGACTGCCGCCTCGCTCCATGCTCTGGTCGCACCGGGTGTCCAGAAATGGCAAAAGCTGGAGGGCGGAAACTCGATCGCCGTCTCGCCCGACGGCGCCACGGTTTACGCACGCGGCACGAACGGCGATCTCTACGCGTTTGCGGCCGACGGCAAGTTGGAATGGAAGGCTGACGTTGCCGTAACTCAGGGTCCTCTGGCTGCCTCGACCGATTCGGTATTTGTCGTTTCAAACGGCCAGGTCGTGGCCGTCACTTCACCGGGATTGGTCGAATGGCAGGCGCCCATAAGCGGCACTGTCGCCGCGTCAGCGGTTGCGCCTGACGGCGGGCTGATCGTTGCAGTAGCGGGCGGCGCGGTGACCGACCTGTCGGCGAGCGGCACCGTGCGATGGACTTTCACTCCTGACGGCGGTTTCGCCGGGTCGGTCGCGGTAGAGTCCGGCACCGTTTACGTCGGGTCACAAAGCGGTAGCGTCTATGCGCTTGACGCCACGACCGGCAACGAGACCTGGGAATTCAAATCCGGTGCGAAGCTGCTGGCCGGGCCGGTAACGGATTCGCAGGGTTCGGTTTTCTTTGCCTCAAACTCGATCTATGCGCTGGATGCGAGCGGTAAGACGCTCTGGAGCCGACCCTTGCTGAGCAGCGGACCGGTGGTCCTGACCGGCACTTCCGACGGGCTGTTCTTTGCCACTTCGGACGGGCTCGCGGCGGTCGTCGCCGACGACGGGACCACGAAGTGGGCAACTCGCAGCTTTGGCACGGTCGCGTCCGCGACATTTTCTCCGCTCGACGCGCTCTATGTGGTCAACACGAACGGTCGCATCTACGACGTGAAGTAGCCGCGCGAGCAGGCCTCGCAAGCGGTTCGGAACCCGAGCGCTTATTTACTTGCGGGGCGCCAGACCTCGGGTTTGTTGCCCTGCGTCAGGTCGGCCAGGGTCGTGAGTTCGACACGCGAGGGGCTGACCAGGATTAGTCCGAAATCCGGTGACTCAGGCCCCGACGGCCAGAATTGCGCAAGGTCGTAATCGAAGACCTTTTCCTGCCATACGCGCTTTTTCTCCGCCTTATCGTCGATGAAGCGGGCGATGCCGGTGACGGTCAGATGGACCAACTCAGGTCCGATCTGGAAAAAGAGCTCTACTTTGGGGTTACGCTCGATATGGTGTGCCTTTGCGGAGTTGCGTCCGGTAGCTATCCACAGGCGCTCTCCTTCGAAGGCGGGATGAACCACGCGGACTTTCGGCTGATCTCCGAGAGCGGTGGCGAGATAAGCCCATGTTGCCTTGTGCGCTATCTCGTGGACTTTGTTCCAGAATTCGCTTTCGCTCATGCGGTCCTCCGTTTCGCCGGGCGGACGCGGTCTGCAAATTAAAGGTAGCGAGACGAAAATCTCCACGCCATGGCTGTGGAAAGTTCACGCGAAGTCAGGTTTGACAGGCTCACGGCGCACCATTACGCTCGACTCACCCGTAACGGAGCGCACATCTGATGGAACGTCAGGCACGGCGCGAGCAGGTGCTGCGTCACGCGAAGCGCATCTTTGCACGCAAAGGCTATCACCGCACTAATGTCGCGGACATCATCAGCCAGGCAGGAATAGCCCGCGGCACCTTCTATCTGTATTTCCAGAACAAGAAGGATCTGTTCGAGGAGTTGCTCGAACAAGTCGTAAGCGAACTGACGGACCGCATCCGTCGTATCAAGCCCGAGCCCGGCGAGGCGAGCCCGGTCGAGCAGCTAAGGGGAAACCTGCGGCGAGTGATGGAGTTCGTGCTGGCGGAGCGCGAATTGACCGATATACTGCTGAATCATTCGGTGGGCTTCGACCGCGACCTCGACGAAAAAATCAGCGATTTCTACGACCGTATCGCGCAACTGATCCAGCGCTCGCTCGACCTCGGAATCGAGATGAACCTGGTGCGCCGATGCGATACGCGTTCGGTTGCGTACTGTATCCTGGGAGGAATCAAGGAACTGGTTGGCGTGCTGTCCCGCGCGCCGGATCACGATACCGAGGCTCTTGTGGAGGAGATTCTTGATTTCGGGTTGAGAGGCGTCGCGCGGCCGGAGCTTCTCCGTACGATCGACCACGAGACCTCAAAAGACGGGTCGCATTTTTTTGTTGGCCAAAAATAGACTGACATGTCAGTTCACAGCTCAAAAACCTCGACCAATGGCACCGCTCCGGCACGACGCCGGGTCGCATTTTACGACCTCGACGGAACGCTGGTCGGGCTTAACCTGATTCATACGTCCCTTTACGTGCTCGCGAATATGGGCGAATGGAGCGGTCGAACCGGCTATCTGCTGAGCTTCATCAGCCGGATGCCCAAGCTCTATTTCGCCGAGAAACAGGACCGCCGTATCCTCAATACGCAACTGTTCGCCGCTTTCAGAGGTGTGTCGCGCGACCGCCTCGAAGCGATGGGCGAGGAATACTGCGAGCGCGTGCTGCTCGGTCATCTTTATCCACAGGCGCTCGAGCTTCTGGAGTCCAACCGCGCGGCCGGAATCGAGCCCGTAATCGTGAGCGGATCGCCCGAATTCCTCGTCGCGCCGCTGGCTCGCGCGCTCGGAGTCGCCGAGTACGGCGCCAACCGCCTTGCCATAAGTCGCGGGCACGCTACGGGTCGCCTGCTTGAGCCCATCATGGCGGGAAGCGAAAAAGCCGCCTGGTGCGCCGACTATGCGCAAGAGCGAAACATGGATCTTGCCGACTGTTGGGGATACGCGGACTCGTTCTATGACCTGCCGTTCCTCGCCGCCCTGGGGCATCCAGTCGCCGTAAACCCCGACCGCCGCCTCGAGGCAACCGCGATAAACCGGCACTGGCCTATCGTACGCTTCGAGGAGGTACGCCACCGCGCGGGCCTGCTGTCTTCAGTGCGCCGCGCGGCGGGAGTCTAGAAGGAGCTTAACGCTGATGGCGCGTCCGGAAGCGAAACTTAAGGAACTCAAACCCGCCGAACTCAAGCGTGAGATCGGCGCGCGCAGCAACCTTGTGGTCAATGTCAACCGGCGCTCCGAACGAAGACTGATTGCCTACGGCGACGACTTCCTGTTCGAAAAGCTTCCGGTCGGAACCCGCGTCGTTTATCCGCCGCCGCCGCTCGATCCGCTGCCCGACCCCGATCAGGCGATTCGTTACGCCCTGCTCCATCCCGAAAAAGCCGACCCGCTGTTCGCGCAGCTCGACCCGAACATGCGCGTCACCATAGCGATCGACGACATCAGCCTGCCGCTGCCTCCGATGCGGCGGCCGGATATCCGCGAACGGCTGCTCAACCATGTGCTTCAGACGCTGGCCGATTACGGCGTCGACGACGTGCATCTGGTGATCGCGACTTCGCTTCATCGCCGGATGACCGAAGCCGAGATTCGCCGGATGGTGGGCGACAAGGCATTCAAGCAGTTCTGGCCCGAGCGGCTTTACAACTTCGACGCGGAAAACCGCTCGGAACTGACGATGCTTGGAAAGACCGAGCACGGCGAAGAGGTCTGGACCTCGAAGCGGGCGGCGGATTCGGACCTGGTGATTTATCTGAATCTCAATCTGGTGCCGATGGACGGCGGTCACAAGTCAGTGGCGGTCGGACTCGCGCCCTACCAGAGTCTGCGCCACCATCATAATCCCGAGACTCTGCGCGACTGTCATTCGTACATGGACCCGACCACCTCGGCGCTCCATCGCAGCGCCGACCGGATGGGCCGCCTGATCCACAACCATCTGAACGTCTTCCAGATCGAGACCGCCATCAACAACCAGATGTATGGCGGGATGCTGGACTTCCTGCACAAGAACGAAGACCTGTTCAGCGACTGGGATCATCTGAGGCTCAAGGGCTACAAGTGGACGCTGCGCAACATGTCAGACGAGCTGCGGCGTCAGGTGCTGAACCAGTATTCCGCGCCTTACGGAATGACCGGTGTATGGGCGGGAGACACCGAAACGGTCCACGCGAAAGCGCTCGACAAGGTGTTTCAGCAGTACTCGGTTCCGGTCAAAGGTCAGTCGGACATCCTGATTGTTGGCGTGCCGTACGTATGCCCGTACAACGTCAATTCGATCATGAACCCGATCCTCGTGCAGTGCACCGGGCTCGGCTACCTGTTCAACATGTACCGCAACAAACCGCTGGTGCGCGAAGGCGGCACGATTATCGTCTGCCATCCGTTGCGCGACGAGTTCCACCCCGAGCACCATCCGAGCTACATCGAGTTCTTCCATCGATGCCTTGCGCAGACCAGCGACGCGAGCGAACTGTCCGCCAATTTCGAGCACGAATTCGCCCGCAACCCGACCTATATCCATATGTATCGCTACGGAAACGCCTACCACGGCGTGCATCCCTTCTACATGTGGTACTGGGGTGAGCCTGCCCGTCAGCACGCCGGACGCGTTATCGCCGCGGGATGCGAGGAGCCGGAAGTGGCAGCGCGGCTCGGATGGGAGCCGGCGGACACTCTCGACGAGGCGATCGCGATGGCGACGTCGGAACTTGGACGTTCGGCCAGCATAACGTATCTCCATCTGCCACCTTTGGTCATTGCCGATGTCGAATAGCAACGGACGAACAAACGGGCGCAGGCGGGTGACGCCGCTGATGCCGCCGATTCAGCAGGTGCTGCGCAAGCGCCGCATCATGCTGACCGGCGCGACGGGCTTCCTCGGCAAAGTATTTCTCTACCTGCTGCTGCGATGGCATCCGGAAATCGATCGCATCTACCTGCTGATTCGCGGCGACAAGCGCACGAGCGTGAACCGCTTTCGGCGCGAGGTGCTCGATTCGCCTGTGATGGGCCCGCTGCGCGAGCATCTCGGCTCGCGCTTCGACCGCTACGTGGAGAGCAAAATCGAGATCCTCCCCGGCGACATCACGACCGAGGGACTGGTTGCCGACGGCTCCGACCCGATAAAGCGCGGCACCCTCGACGCGGTGGTTCATTGCGCGGGACTCGTCAACTTCGAGGCTTCGCTCGAAAAGGCGATTTCGATCAACGCCAACGGCGTCGCCAACGTGCTCGCCTACTGCCGAAAGCACGGGGCGGCGATAATGCACGTCTCGACCTGCTACGTCGCGGGTGCAGCCGACGGCCATCGCTTCGAGGACGATATCCCCGAGGACTGGTGCCCCAACGGCAGTCGTCGGTTCAAGCTCGAAGACGAGATTCGCGACGCGATCCTTGCGATTGAGCGGGTCGAAACTGAATCGCGCGACCAGCTTCGCCGCGCGGAACTTTCGTCGGACGTCGATGACGTCGCGCTGGATGACGAAACGACCTCGGTGCCGGAAGGCAGGCGCAAGCGATGGGTCGAGGAGCGGCTCAAGGAAGTCGGCAAGGCGCGCGCGCTTAGCTGGGGATGGCCTAATACTTACAGCTACACGAAGAGTCTGGGTGAGCAGCTTGTGTTCGCGGCGCGCCACGAACTGGCGGCAACCGTCGTGCGTCCCGCCGTCATCGAGAGCGCGCTTGCCGATCCGTTCCCGGGATGGAACCAGGGCGTCAACACCAGCGCTCCGCTCAGTTATCTGTCTGGGCGCGGCTACCGTTTTTTTCCCGCACGCGCCGACCTCGTGCTCGACGTCATCCCGGTCGATCTCGCGGCGCATGCGATGGTGCCGATTCTCGCCGCGCTGATTTTGACGCGCCAACGCCCCGTCTATCAGCTCTGCACTTCCGACGTTAACCCGCTTCCGATGCGGCGGCTGGTCGAGCTTACCGCTCTCAGCAATCGCCGCGAGCATCGCAGGGAAGGCGCCGCGATGGGATGGCTCGCGCCCCATATCGAGGCGGTCGTGGTGTCGCAGACGACCTACGACCTGGCGAGCGAGACGCTGCCGAAACTTCTGGAGTACATGGCGTCGCTGGCGGAAAGCGCCCTAGGCGGCGAGTCGGAGGGACTTCGTCGATTCAGGTCGTTCGTCGACCGGATAACCGAGAATACAGAGCTTGCGCGCGAACTGGTTGACGTCTACAGCCCCTACATACAGAAGCTGATCTATACTTTTCACGGCAACAACGTCCGCAAGCTTTACGCCACGCTTCGCGAAGCCGACGTGGCACGCCATCCGTTCCGGCCCGACCTTATCGATTGGCCCGATTACTGGAAGAACATCCATCTGCCCGGACTTCGCCGTCACATCTTTCCGCAACTCGACCTGCATACGCGCGGACGCCCGAACCTGCTGCGTCGCCATCGCACGCTCGTCGACCTGCTCGACAGGGCCGCGGACCGTTACGGCTCGCGCCCTGCGCTGATTGCGCGCAAGCTCTCGGGACAGCGCACGACGATCACTTACCGCGAGCTTCGCGACTCGGCGCGGCGCGCGGCTCTGATGCTTGCCGGGCGGGGAATCAAACCCGGCGAGCGGGTGCTGCTGATCGGTGAGAACTCGCCCGACTGGGTGCTGGCGTTCTTCGCAATCATGTACGCCGGCGCGATCGCCGTGCCGCTCGATCATCTGATCTCGGCCGAAGAGCTGGCGCCGATTTGCAAGATCGCGCAGCCCTCGGCGGTGATGCATTCGTCGCAAGTGGCGAAGCGGCTCGGTACGGCGGTCAAGAAAATCGTGCCGGGTGTAATCGAAACCGATTTCTCCGAACTCAGTCGTCCGTTCGTCCTGAAGCGAACGATCGAGCCGGCGCCCGAGCCCGACCGGAACTCGCCCGCCTCGATCGTTTTCACGTCGGGAACCACCGGAGCTCCCAACGGCGTCGTCCTGACGCACGCGAACTTCACCTCGGAAGTCGCGATGCTGGGCCGCGTGTTCGTAATCAACGGCGACGACGTGCTGCTGTCGTTGCTGCCGCTTCATCATACTTTCGAGTTTACGTGCGGGATGCTTCTGCCGCTGGCCAGCGGCTCGTCAATCGCCTACCCGCTCGATGTCGACAGCAAGACGCTCGCGCGCGCCCTGGCCGATATCAGGCCCACCGCGCTAATCGGAGTGCCGGCGCTGTGGGAGGCGATTCATCGCCGGATTATCGACGGTGTCGAGGCGCGCGGCCCGTTCTTCCACGCCGCGTTCGACCGGCTGCGCGAGATGAATCACAGGCTCGACCGCGACGCCGGACTTAACCTGGGTTCGATTCTGTTCCGTCAGGCGCACATGGCGCTGGGCGGAAGACTGCGCCTCGCGATAAGCGGCGGCGCGGCCCTGCCCCATCGCGTGGCCGAGTTTTTCAAGGAGATCGGCATATCGCTGCTCGAAGGGTACGGCCTGACCGAGGCCGCGCCGGTCGTGAGCGTGGCCCATCCGGACGAGACCACGGTTTCCGGTTCGGTCGGAAAACCGCTCGCCAAGCTCGAGGTCAAACTCGACGGCGGCGGCGACGTGGGCGAGATTCTGGTACGCGGGCCGAACGTGATGGCCGGTTATTACCGCAATCCCGCTGCCACCGATGAAGTACTCAAGGACGGATGGCTTCATACGGGCGACCTGGGACGTTTTGACTCGGACGGCAGGCTCTATATCGCCGGACGCGCCAAGGACGTAATCGTCGACGCGGGCGGCAACAACATCTATATCGACGAGCTCGAAGAAGTTTACGGCCGTAGCACCGACATCAAGGAGATGGCTGTCGTCGGCATCAAGGTGGGCGACGGCGAGCAGCCGGCCGCGCTGGTAGTGCCCAATTACGGCAAGCGGATGAGCCGGCGAACGCTGGAAGACCAGTTGCGCGTGCACTTCGACAAGGTGAGCGCCGATCTCAACCCGCACAAGCGCATCCGAATCCTGCGCTTCACCGACCATGAATTGCCACGCACCCGAACCCGCAAGATAAAGCGCCCGGAAGTGGTCGCGCATCTGCGCTGGATGCTCGACGAGAGTCGGGCCGAACAATCAGCCGCGTCGAGCGCGGATCTCGAAGGATGGCTTGCCGAGGCGATCGCGCAGGTTTCAAGCGAATCATTGGTTGTTACACCTGCGACCCGGCTGATCGAGGACCTGGGGTTGGATTCGCTTGCGCTCGCGGAACTCGGCGAACATATTTCCGAGCACGTGGGCCGCGAAATCGCGGTGGAAGAGCTTTCCGACGTGCGCACCGTCGCCGATTTGCAGCGGCTCGCCGCGACCGACAGCGCGACCGCGCGCGTGCCGATGCCGTCGTACGCGCGGTTCGCACAACCGTACACTCCCACACTGCCCGGACCGCTCAAGAACCTTGGACGCGCGATGTTCAGGCGCGGGCAGCATGCTCTGCTCGACGGATGGCTCAAGCCGGTGGTGATGGGACGCGGCAACGTGCCGGCGAATAGCAACGTCCTGGTGGTCGCCAACCATTCGAGTCACGTCGATTTTGCACTGATCAATTATGCGCTCGGCGCGATGGGCAGGGACCTCGTCGTGCTCGCGGCCAAAGATTACTTCTTCAACACAGCAGCGCGCCGAATCGTGTTCTCGAATCTGACGACGCTGATTCCGTTTGACCGCGAGCGGGCACAGCTTGAATCGCTCGACGACGCGCTATCGAAACTTGGGGCCGGAAAGAGCGTCCTGATGTTCCCCGAGGGCACGCGCTCGCTCGACGGCTCGATACAGGATTTCAAAAGCGGCGTGGGATATCTTGCGCTGCGCAGCGGATGCGATGTGCTGCCGATACGCCTTGCGGGCACTCACGAAGTTCTCGGCAAAGGCCATCTGCTTCCGCGCCACAACGCCGTCGAGGTCCGTATCGGCCGGGTCATATCGAGCGCCGAACTGCACGCGGTCGCGCAACACTCGGAAGGCGCCGGCGCCTATCGCAAGGCCGCCGACTTTCTGCGCGAAACCGTCGCAAGTCTGGGCGAGAGTCGTTCGCGTTTCGCCCGACGCAACGCCGCGCTGACGGTCGGCAAATCCGCCGACGACCCGAAAGAGTCGGAAGACAGCGAAAAAAGCCGCGCATCGCGACCGCGTACGAAAAGGCACGCGAAAGCCTGAAAGACTATTGCGAACGTGCATAGTAAAGGCGCGATTTAGTGCTTATATTCTGAAGCGTGGATTGGTGGAGCAGCAGACCTGATCATGAGCATCGGCGGATTCGTTATTCTCGCCCTTCCGTAAGCGAGATAGTCCCCGAACTGCTGGTGGGTGAGTATCCGCGCGAAGAGGATATCATCTGGCTCAAACGGACCTATCGCGTAACCGCGGTGCATAACCTTCAGGACGACGAGGATCTGCGCATCAACGGCCTCGATATTCAGGAGTTGCACAGTCGTTACGAATCGGAGGGAATCCGTTTTCTGCGCACTCCCATTTCCGACGGAAGCGCGGACGCGATGCGCGCGCATCTGGAGGGTGCACTTGCCGGCCTCCACTCCCTTGTATCAGGCAAAGAACGCGTCTTCCTGCATTGCAACGCGGGGCTGAACCGCGCTCCGACCCTCGCGATTGCCTATCTGCGGGCGTTCCGGCAGATGTCGCTTGAGGAAGCTCTGGTGCATGTAAAGGAGCGACGCGTCTGCGGTCCATTCATGACGGTGCTCGAAGACTACTTCGGCCCGCGCCATCTTAAACCCCAAAAATAAAGCCGCGCCGCCTTGAGATCGACGCAGCAGGAAGGCAACGACTGGCTACTGACGGCGTGCGCCTGGGGCGTCCATCTTTACACCGGACTTGGCGCCGCGTTCGGTCTGATAGCGATTCATTTTGCCGACGTCGGGAATTTTCGTGCGTCGTTCCTGGTGATGGCGGTCACCATCGTGATCGATTCGAGCGACGGAACCCTTGCGCGGCTCGTGAAAATTCGCCAGCGGGTCCCAAGCGTCGACGGCGCGTTGCTCGACAACATCATCGACTACCTGACCTTCGTCATCGCACCGATGGTGTTGGTATTGCAGGCGAAGCTGGTTCCCGCCGGATGGACGGGACTCGCGATAGTATCGTTCGTGGCCGTCGCGAGCGCTTATCAGTTCGCGCAGACCGCGGCCAAGACGCCGGACAACTACTACACGGGCTTTCCTTCGTACTGGAATATCATCGTCTTCTATCTCTATTACGCGAAAGTGTCTCCGACTATCGGCGCCATAGTGCTTGCGGCGCTCGGAGTGATGGTCTTCGTTCCGATCAGATATATCTATCCAAGCCGCACGGTGGCGCTTAGACCGCTAACAATCGCGTACGGGATTTTCTGGGGACTCGTCACCATACCGATGGTTCTGAACCTGCCGTCGTACAATCCGATTCTGCTTTACCTGTCGCTCTCTTTCGTGGCCTACTATGTAGTGGTCTCATTTGTCCTGCACGCACGCTCGGCGATGGCGGGCAGCGGATGACAGACAGCGCAACGTAGCCATGACTCAACGGACCGAATCATCTCCCTGCAGCATCGATGGACGGTCCTGGCTCGAGCAGTGCGAAGGTGACGCTCCTGTCCTTCTGATTGCACCGCACGGAGGCAGAGCCGAGGCCTCCTCGCGCGACGTACTTAATCCCAAGGTCAACGACCTTCATACCGCCGACATAACCCGCGAGATTGCCCGTCGCATGCGTGCGCCCGCCATCATCAATGTCGCGATGGATCGAAACCGGCTCGACCTCAACCGACTGTCGCAGCTTCTGGCTCACGCCCCGTGGTTCGTCGAGCTTGTGGCGGAGCGCGTCGGGCAGATGGTCAAGCGTCACGGGCGCGCGGTAATCCTGCTGATTCACGGATGGAACGTGATTCAGCCCCGTCTCGACATCGGTATCGGAGTCAGACGTCACGGCGCGGAACTCAGGCCGTCAGGATCGGCGCACGTTTCGGCCAGCGAGAGCTTCATCAACGGTCCGTTGGGTCATCTGACGGAACGTCTTCGAGCGCACACTATCGCCGCGACGTTCGGCCTTAGGTATCCCGCCGGCGGCGCGCAAAACTTTCTGCAGGCGTTCACCGATCGGCATGCGGCGAGCGACGTTTCCGCGCTCAGAGAGCTTTCCGCGATGTCGTCGCGAGGCGAGATAGAAGCAGCACAACTCGAACTTTCGGTTGCACTCCGGATGCCGGGACGCCATCGCGACGGATGCATCGAGGCTCTGGTTGATGTATTCGGAAACCCCGACCGGCCCAACGCCGGCGCCACGCCTCCGCCACTTAAGCTGGTTCGCGGTCACTTATTTCAATCGACGCGCCCCGCGAATCCCGCAAGGCGTCAGCCGGCCACACCACCCGCACCGTCAGTGCCGCCCGTGCCTCCTCGAATCGGTCTTGAGTGCTTCGATCCTTATTCGAGAGTCGGCGCGATGGCGAGCTTTGACCTGGGCCCGGGCGGCCTCGGCGCGCGCGTCATGATGCTGCTGCCGGACGGACGCGTCGCGCTCTCCACCAACGAAGGAAAAACACGGCTCGACGGTTCGAAGGCCATGCTCGGGCCGCTCGAACTGGAGAGAAGCGGCAATCGCCTATGCCTCAGGTTCCGTGGGCCGGTCGTGATGGTGCCTGACGCGAGCGCTTACCTGAGGATAGAAGACGCGCTCGCTTCAGGATGGCTCGACGAATCGGCCGAAGCCGAAATCACACTCGATCCGTACTCGGGCGACAAGGATCTGGAAGCGATGTTCGACGGGAGCGTGGATGCGGGTGTCGGCGTGTTCGGAACGCTTGAAGGACGCATCCGCGTGGACGGCATACGATGCGAGCTTGGAGGATTCGGGCGCGGCGGTTCGTCATCGACGGCGCTCGGACCGCATCGGTTCGCGGCTCGGCGTTTGATTTGGGCATGTTTCGACAAGGGGGCGGCACCGCAGGCAATCGAGATTCGTGCGCACCTCGACGACGGCTCGCCCGAACGTCTGAAGGCCCGGGCGCTGGGACGCGAAGGATGGAGCCCGTGCAAGGCCGCGCGCGTGGAAATTCATACGCCGTCGGTTTCGGCCCCGCCGGTCAGGCTCGGCGCCATGCTCGGCGAGGGCGGCTCAGAAGAACGTATGCTGGTCGGGCAGGTCGAGAACTTTGTTCCGCTCTCACGCCCTGGACCGGCCAACTCGCGGATTTTCACTTCGATGGGTTTCGCCAGTTTCGCGCTCGGTCAGCATCGCGGCGCCGGTCTGTTCGAATATTCACGCCGGGCCGAGCGCTTTCCCGATGGCAAATCCGTCGCTGCGGATGTCACGGACGACGACTAACCCGAGCTTTCCTCGGC
>JBJKQX010000503.1:0-2548 GCA_046704965.1 Binataceae bacterium (SeqCode) | reverse complement strand
GGCATATCGTGGCGTTCGCTTCCGAGGAAAACCGCCGGCGCTACCTGCCGGAGATGCTTCCGGCAAAGAAGCTCGGCGCATGGTGCCTGACGGAGCCCGACTCCGGTTCGGACGCTGCCGCGATGAAGACGCGCGCGGTACGCTCGGGCGATAACTATCAGATCTCCGGCTCCAAGATGTTCATCACCAACGGCAGCGTGGCCGATGTGTACGTGGTCAACGCGGTAACCGATCCCGAACAGGGCAGGTCGGGCATCTCGGCGTTCATCGTTGAGCGCGGAACGCCCGGTCTTTCCAATGGGCGGCGAATCGAGAAGCTCGGTCTGCGCGCCTCCGACACGGCGGAGGTCATCTTTGACAACGTGACCATCCCGGCGCGCAATCTGATCGGTGAGCAGGGCGCGGGATATCGGCAGACGCTCTCGGTGCTGCAGAATGGCAGGATCGGTGTCGCGGGATTTGCCGCGGGTATCGCGCGCGGCGCGATGGAAGAGGCGCGCGATTACGCGCTGGGACGGAATCAGTTCGGACGCCGCATCGCAGACTTCCAGGCTATCCAATGGATGCTTGCCGACATGGCCACGCGTATCGACGCTTCATGGGTGCTGATGTGCCGGGCCGCCGATCTGAAAGACCGAGGACTGCCGTTTGCCCGTGAAGCCGCGATGGCGAAGTTGTACGCCTCGGAAACCGCGATGTGGTCGACTACCAAGGCGGTGCAGATTCACGGCGGATACGGCTACGTGACGGACTTTCCGGTCGAACGCTACATGCGCGACGCGAAGCTCTCGGAAATAGGCGAGGGGACCAGCGAGGTGCAGCGGATGATTATCGCCAAGTCGCTGCTTCGCGACGGCTACCTGCCTGACTGAGACCAACTACTAATCGAGCAGATCTGCGCGAATCGCGCCCATCTCGACATCGGTCAGACCGATCACCTCATCCATGAAGGGGCGGATTCCGCCAAGCTCGTCGATAATCTCAAACAGGGGATCGAGCTGGGTGGCTGTGAGCGGATTGCTGGGAAAAACGTGGTTGCTGTGCAGAAAATCGTTGACGATCAACTCGCGCTCAACGCCGAGCATCTCCAGCAGCATCGCAGCGCCCACTCCCGTACGGTCGCGTCCCGCCGAACAATGAAACACGAGCGGATACACTTCGCGTTCGGCCAGGATTTTGAAGAACTTCCGCCAATCGGAGCGGAACCCCATCACCATTACCAGGTGCTCCTTGCCCGGTTGGTCCCTTAACTCCGACGCTCCGTCTCTCCTGAACCATCGATCGCCGATTGGAATGTGTTCCCATCTGACGTCGCGAAGCACTTCCTCGTGCGGCGGCCCAAGATGTTTGACTTCGGCGCGGCTCTGAAGCGTCACCAAGGTTCGCACGGCAAGTTGTCTGACCGGATGCTCGTCCGGAACCCGCGCCAGATGCGACGACCGATAGACCATCCCGGTTTTGACGCGCCGTCCCTCGCCGGTCGGATGGCCGCCGAGGTCGCGGAAGTTTCTCCCCGCGATATTTTTCAGGAGGTCGAAATCGACCACCATCCGGGGGACGTTTGGCGACTCGGGCTTTTGTTCGTTGTTGGATGGCAAGGCTGGAAAACTCGCTGCTTGCGGAAAAGAAGCTAAGCAACCTTCTATATCTAAGTTATAACGACGCTCGGGCGCGGTTGAAAGCAGTGTTGCCCGAGGTGCTTCGTTTAGCCGGTTAAAAGTTGATGAATTGAGACGGCTCCCGGCCTGCTGCCTGTCTCGACGTATCCGGTCACTTGGAGCGATGCAGGTTGAGGACCAGGATTTTCGGGTCAGTCATCGCCTCCATCGCCCATCGCACTCCCTCGCGCCCGATACCCGAGCCCTTCATGCCGCCGAACGGATAGGTGTCTACGCGAAAGACACCCGTGTCGCCGACGATCACGGCACCCGCCTCGATTTCGCGAAACGCCGCGAAGGCATGGTCCAGGTTGTTGGTGAAGACACCAGCCTGCAATCCGTAGGGCGAGTCGTTGGTCGCAGCGATCCCTTCCTCGAACGAATCGATCGCTTCCAGTGTCGCGACCGGACCGAAGACCTCCTCGCACCACACGCGCAGACGGCGAAGCTTCGGGCTGCCCAGTTCGACCAGTGTGGGCCATACGACCGAACCGTCGCGCCGATTGCCCGACAGGATAGTCGCTCCGGCGCTTTCGGCCTCGCCTATCCACTCCATCACCCGATCCGCAGCTTCGCGACTTATCATCGGCCCGACCAGCGTGCGGTCATCCATCGGATCACCAACGTGCAGATCTTCTATGGCGTCGATCAGCAGTTCGGTGAATCGGCCGTAAACCTTGCGATGGACGAAGATACGCTGGACCGAGATGCAGACCTGACCAGCATGAACGAATGCGCCGCGCGCGGTGCGAATCGCTGCAAATTCGAGGTCGGCGTCTGCGTCAACGATCAATCCGCCGTTGCCGCCGAGTTCCAGCGCGACGCGCTGGCGCGACGCCTTGGCCTTGAGGCTCCATCCGACGCGCGCGCTCCCGGTGAAACTCAGCATC
>JBJKQX010000502.1:0-3039 GCA_046704965.1 Binataceae bacterium (SeqCode) | reverse complement strand
CTGCTTGCTCGGCGCCTGTTCCATCTGCGTCTGGAACTGCTGCGTCGCGCCGGCGATGTGATTGAGCTGCTCGCGCATCCCCTGCATCTCTTTCGCGTCGAGCAGGAACGCGCGGATGCCGCGGATGCCGAGGACCTTCTGAATCTGCTGCATCACCGAAGGCGGTATCGCCTTCATCGAGCCGTAGAGCTGGATATAGTGCTGGCGCAGCGCGGCCAGCGATCGCATCAGGTCGATTCCGCCCTTCGAGTTGCGCACCTGGGCGACGCCGAGCTTCGTGTTCATCACGAGCACGCCGCGCAGCGTTTCCTCGAGCGCGGTTCCGGCCTCGGTTCCCGTTAGCCCGTGCCGGGTGAAGTCAGCCAGGATCGTCACCAGGTCCTTGAACGAGGTCCCGGTGACGAGCGCCGTCGGCGCGGCGAGTTCGAGCTGCTCGCGTAGCTCCTCGACGTTTTTGTAATCGAACGCCGACGCCGCTTTCGCCATCACGTCGCTCAGGTTCTGCATGTTCTGCTTCGCCGAGAGCGCCGGATTGCGGAAGTTCAGATACGCAAGGTTGAGCGTGCGCTGAACCGTCTCCAGGTCGCCGGTTACACCCGTGGCAAGCGCGGCTGCATCGGCCGCTCCGGCCAGCGACGCCTTCATCGTGAGGCCCGCGCTGGTGCCGAGATAAATCGCTTTCAGCAGATCGGTCTCGCTTTGCGCGTGGAGCATCGAATAATGCGCGGCGAAGCGCTGCGCCTTGCCGAGCTCGCGCACGCCCTCGACGCCCTGCGGCAGGGTGTTAATGAGGCGATGGAGCTGGTCCTGCACCTCTGAGGCCGCACGCACGGACTCGACCAGTGGGGCGCCGATTCCGGCGCCGATCGCGGCGGTTCCGGCGCCGGCCATCACGAGATTCTGACCGACCTCGCGCATCTTCTCGGTCGAGGCTGCGAGATTTTTCACGTTCTCGTCAACGCGGCGGATCACTCCGCTCGCGTCGTCGACGGCCTTGATCACCAGGGCAAATTCAAGCAGCCTTCCGAGTCCCATCGATCACGCTCCTAGCACCGAAAAAATGCGGGAGCGCCGGCGTGCTCAAAAAGACAAGAAGGACACGCCGGCGCCATAGCCACGCGGTAATCCCAAAAACCGCGCGCCCGCGAGACGCACACGTTGAGGACCGCGCGCGCCCGTATGCTCTTCGCAATCACGAGTTGCTACCGAAACAAGACCCGGTGGGCGCTTCCGGCGAACGGATCATCCGCCGCGCTGGATGGCTGTTTGGCGCCCGGAGCGCCGTTGCGCGCCGCATAGGGGGGCGCCCCCCTGTCCAGCGCAGCGAGCAGAAAGGCCGCAGCGTCCGCGACGTGGCGCCACGCATCCGACTCGTGATTCTGGGTCGCCTCCTCAAAAGCGTCGAGCGACGTCCGCGCGGCGTCGACCAGGTCCTCTTGGTCGTCGTCCTCCGTGATCGCGCCGGACGCCTCCAGGCGCTTCTGCGCTTCGCCGGCCGTTTGGTCACCTTTGCCGTGGTTCCTGCTCCGCGCATGCGGCGCGAAGCTTCCGCCTCGCGAGCGCGACGCGATATAATCGTTCTCCGCGAGCCGCAGACTCGCGCACACTGCTTTTTCGCTTGGAGTCAGCATTTCGATTTCTCCCGTGGAAGGAATTGTCTTGCCGCGAGTCGGATCGACCACGTGATGCGCCTCGATCCACTCCGGCACACCCGCATTGACCGCGATATCGTAAATTTTTCCCATTCGTGGCCCCTACTTCGCCACCGTGACCGTCGGATATGGGTACGTGACGGAGACCGAAACTCCGGTGCCGGTAAAGGGCGAAAATGTCCCGGAGGTCGTCGAAACGCAGACCCACATCCAATCGGCGATCCCGTCCTGGGTCGTAAATGGCGTCGTGCCGGGGGCGCCTGCCCAAGGCTAGCGACCGGCGTCGCACCAGCTACCGGCGCGGCCGACTGATCGAACGTCTGAACGTAAAAGGTCGATGCTGTCGAGTTTGAGATCGAGACGCCGTAGGACTCGCACGTTCCCGTGATATACGCGCACGTTCCGAACGCGACTGTGCCCAGTCCTCCGCGATAGCTACTCGGATTGTTCGCCACCACGTCCGCGCAGGAGCCGGGCGCCGGCGTCGGCGTGGCCGTTGGAGTGGCTGTCGGCGCAGGCGTTGGCGTGGGCGTCGGAGTCGCGGTCGGCGTGGGAGTCGGGCTAGCCGGCATCGCCGCGTAATGGTTAGCTACCTGCGTCGAGGAGAGCGCAGAGTTGTATACCGCGATGAACGCGAGATTCCCGTCGAAGTTATAGGCGCTGGCTCCATAAGCGCCCAGCAACCAGTAGCCTGTAAGCGCGCTAGGTGCCGAACCGGTCGCCGTCACGGCCGCATTGCCGTCCACATAAAGCAGCAGTTCGTCGCTCGCGCTTACGAACACCGCCGCGAAGTAGTGCCAGGCGCCATCATTGTACGTGCCGGATGTCGAGACGCTGGTACCTGCGGCGAAGAACCTGACGGTGCCGTTGCTTTGCACGGCGACCTCGGCGTCCGTGCTCGCCTGCGTTTGGCTCGGCCCGAACCCGGCGATCGTCTCGGCGGATGTGGCCGAGGTCTTGAACCATCCCTCAATTGTGAAATCGGTCGTGTCGAAATTGCTTACGCTGGCCGATGTCTCGACCGACTGGTGATTCGCGGAGGCGAACAGCACCGAATTAAAGCCGCCGGGACCCGTCTGGCCCAACGTGGGACTGTTCTCGTAGGTGCCGGTGTTCGATCCGGCCGAGTCTGCGGCGGTTGTTCCCGACACCTCCTGGAACTCCCAGAAAAACGCCGGAGAATCGCCCAGGACCGTGGACGGATAGGTCGCGAGCGCGCGCGCGGGAATCGCGAGCAACGCGAGTGCGACAAGCGCAAAGGCGAGGCGTCTACTCATTCGCCGCGATGTCGGCGGACGTCGCGGGCGTGAGGGAAGGGAATTGACCGTGCCACGTGGCCTTGTTCGACCAGTGCGACGGTCGCGCCATCTCGCGCAGATCGTAGAGG
>JBJKQX010000501.1:0-2582 GCA_046704965.1 Binataceae bacterium (SeqCode) | reverse complement strand
TCGGGATTTCGACCCCAAATATCGTCCAGCAATGGATGGGCATCCCGTTCGAACGTCCGCATACGCGGCTTCGCGAAACGGTCGAGGCAATCCGCGCGATATTCCGTGGTGACAAGGTCACGATGGAGGGCAAGGCGGTGCAGATCAAAGGCTTTCGCGTCGACCTGCCCACCGAACTTCCGCCGCCGCCCATCTATATCGGCGCGCAGGGCACCAAGATGCTGCGGCTTGCGGGCGAACTGGGCGACGGCGCGATCGTCAACTTCGTGACACCCTCGATGGTGCCGGGGATGGTCGAGAACATACGCGAGGGAATGCGCACCGCGGGCAAAGACCCCTCCGGGCTCGACCTGGTATGCAGAATCGTGGTCGCTATCGACGAGGAAGAACAGCTAACGCGCTCGTTGCTCAAGCGCTCGCTCACCGCCTACCTGACCGTACCCCAGTACAACAAGTTCTTTCGCGAGGGCGGCTTCCAAACCGAGGCAGACACCGCGATGGACCTGTGGCAGCGCGGCGAAAGAAAGAAGGCGCTCGAATCAGTTCCCGACCGGATGGTCGAGGAAATCTACGTCTTTGGCGATCCCAAACGGTGCCGCGAGCGGGTAGACGAATTCATCCGCGCCGGCATCACCACGACGGCGCTGCACTTCATCTCGTTCGCCAAGACTCCCGAGGAACGACGGGCGAGAATCCTGCGCGGAATCGAGAATCTCGCCAAGGCGTAAAGGCGTCGGAATGCGGCGCGAGGCGCCCGTGGGATCGCTTCGCAGAAACACGGACGGCGTGGGCGAAAAGCTGCCCACGCCGGTTCATTCACCAATTTCGATGCGCGACGCCAACCCGGTCTGACAAGCGCGGCGTTTTGATGCCCGCGCGCATATACGGCAAGAGGCGACCGTTTCCGGTCGCCTCCCGATTCGGGTCAGCTTTGGTACGGTGCGATTTGCGTCAGGCCCGTGCCTTGCGCAGCGGCCGCGTACGCCGCGACGGCATGGCCGTCTCGGTCTTGCGATGAGACGCCGGTTCGGCCTGTTGGAGCTTCGGCTCCGCAGTTCCCTGCTCCTCAAGCTTCTCTGATTCGGGAAGGGCTTCCTGCTCCAGTGCGCGTGCCGCCTCCTGCGCTGCCATTTCCTGTTCACGCCGGACTTTCAGTTCGACGTGTTTCTCTTTCCATCTGCGCAGACCCGCCCTCATGTAGTCGGGGTTGATGTCGAGCATGTCGCAGACGTTATCGAAGGAGAACACCCAGTGCTTGTCCTCCAGATTGATCCACTCTTCAGCTTCCCGGAACAAGCGCTGGCCCTTGCTGGTGGTCGCGTCGATACATTTCATGAAGCATTCGATCGCATCCTCCAGCACGCTCAGAATGAGCCGCTTTTCACCTTCGAGCAGATGCTTGCGCCGCATCGCCTCGAAGTATTGGATCGGCAAAAGCGTATCGGGCTCAAACAGCCCCGGCAGCTTTTCGTCCAAAGTTTCTTTTTCCTGCATCTTGGTTTCCTGTTGTGTCCTAACCTGATTTGTATCCACCGCCCCACCTCCTACAGCTTCTTATAAGACGTGTTTTCGTCTTCGCTTATTCGTCGTCTCCGTGCTCTTCCAGATAGATTTCGCGCCACGCCATCTGTATCGCTTCCAGCTTCCCTTCGCTTGAACCCGACGGATCGTCTCCAAACTCATCAAGGTCAATTACCCACTGGCGCAAATCCGTGAAACGAACGTCAAGCGGATTCAGCCCGGGATGATTCTCAGCCAAAACTTCGGCAATTTCCTCGGCCTGCTCCCATTTGAGTTCCATCTTCTACTTATCCCCTTTTACGACAGTTCTTCTATCGATTTCTTCTGAACCGCCTGCCTGATTGCGAAGTCCATGATTCGCCCCGCAAACGGAGTGGTCAGCTCGTTCAGTTCTTCGACCAATTTCGAGATCAGCTCGCGATCGGTGCCTTGGCTCGCTGCCTCAAGCTTCGTGGCGGCGTCCTCGAACGCGGCGCGCTCTTCTGCGCTGACCAGATGATCCCACTCGCCGAGCTGCTTGCTCAGCGCAGAGAGAATCTGGTGCGCATCGTTGCGAGCGGTGATAAGCAGCCGCTCCTCCACGTCCTCTTCGCCCAGGTCGATCGCCTCCTCGAGCATCCGTTCGATTTCCTCATCCGTCAGGCCATAACTCGGCTTGACGTCGATCGAATGCTCGCGGCCCGTACGCTCGTCGCGCGCGCTTACATTTAGTATCCCGTTTGCGTCGATGAGGAAAGACACGGCGACCCGAGGAAATCCAGCCGGCGCTCCGTCCAGCGGGCCAAGCTTGAAGCGCGCCAGGCTTCTGCAATCCTTGGCCATCTCGCGCTCGCCTTGAAGCACGTGGACATCAACGTGAGTCTGATTGTCCACGGCGGTGGTAAACATTTCCGTCACGTTGGTCGGGATTGTGGTATTGCGATGGATAAGTCGCTCGATCACGCCTCCGATCGTCTCAATCCCGAGCGAGAGGGGGACTACGTCGAGCAGCAGCATGTCACGCTGCGCCCCCATCAGCACACTCGCCTGCGCAGCCGCCCCAAGCGCGACTACATGGTCGG
>JBJKQX010000500.1:0-14929 GCA_046704965.1 Binataceae bacterium (SeqCode) | reverse complement strand
TCACATACGTCACCAATCTGCCCGGTTGACGGAGCCAGCATCTCAAGCATCGGCAACGCGGGCGTGGCGGATCGGGAGAAATGATCCTTGGATCGCCAGAAGTGATCATCGGTGAACCTCGATGGTCCCCGCGGCGCACACCGCTGGTGCGGCTTCGTCGAACGAAACGCAATCGCGCTCGGGAGAAACCATCATCGTTCGCCGCTCGATCCGCATCGGAGTCGCGCTGCGCGTACGCGACCTGCGCAAACAGTCAGACTCCGGCTAGCGCTTGAGGGTGGTTTCGGTGCCTGCCGCTCGCCGGGCTTCTTCGCGCAGCTTGTAGCGCTGAATCTTTCCGGTCGCGGTCGTCGGCAGTTCCGCGCGGAAATCGATCGATCGGGGACACTTGAAGTGAGCCAGTCGCTCGCGCAGGTACGATTTGAGCGTATCGGCAAGCTCCTCTGTGCCTTGATTTTCCGGCCGCAGCACCACGAACGCCTTCGGTTTGTCCAGCCCATCGGAATCCGGAACCCCGATCACCGCGGCTTGCAACACTGCGGGATGAGTAAGCAGGAGGGACTCGACCTCGAACGGCGAAACCCATATGCCGCTCGCCTTTATCATGTCGCCCGAACGACCGATGTAGCGATAGTACCCGTCACTGTCACGCTGATACTTGTCTCCGGTGCGCAGCCATCGTCCGACGAAGTTTCGCTGCGAAGCCGCGCGATCATTCCAGTAGTAAGGGCTGATCGAAGGTCCGGAGCACCACAGATCGCCGGTCTCGCCCGGGCCAACTTCGTGTCCGTGTTCGTCGAGCAACCTGATTTCCCACCCCGGCACGGGTTTCCCGGAAGTGCCATAGCGAAAATCGTCTCGACGATTCGAGATGAATACATGCAAAGCCTCGGTCGAGCCTATTCCATCGAGTATCTCGACTCCGAAACGCTCCGCCCAACGTCGCGAAATATTTTCGGGCAGGGCCTCGCCGGCCGAGACGCACAAGCGCAAACGGTCGCTGCCGGCTGATCGATCGAGCTCAGGATGGGCAAGGATGTTCGCGAACAAGGTCGGTACGCCAAAGAACACGGTGACACGATGCCGTCGCATCACGGCCATCACCGCCTCCGGAGTCGAACGCTCCGCCATCAGCACGCTTGTCGCACCTGCGTGCAATGGGAACGTGCTTGCGTTGCCAAGCCCGTAGGCGAAGAAGAGCTTGGCGCCGGAGAAGATCACGTCGTCCTCACGGATCCCCAGGGTCATCTCTCCGTTCAGAATTGCGGTTTGAATCAGGTGGCTGTGCAAATGTACGGCGGCTTTCGGCTTGCCAGTTGACCCGGAGCTATACAGCCACAGCGCGACCGAATCGGCGACGCAAGGCGCGCACTCCAGGTGCGGATCCGCTTGGGCGGCGAGGGCTTCGAAACCCTTCAAGAGCCTGCCGCAGTCGCGCACCGTCTCTCCTGTGACGAGAACCGTCCGCAGACTCCCTTGCGACGACACGATTTTTGTCCATTGGCCGAGCAGTTCGGGCGACACTGCCACGACCGACGCCCCACAGTCACGCAGCAGGTAATCGTAATCGGCCGCCGTCAGCATAGTGCTGATCGGCACAGGGACGGCGCCGATCTTGATCGCCCCCCAGAACAGCGAGAGAAAGTCGACAGTGTCGAGCAAACACAGCATCACGCGGTCCTCGGCGCGGACACCAAGATTGCGCAAGACATTTCCGGCCCTGTTTACCCGCGCGGCGAGGTCCGCGAAGCTGCAAACCCCATGATCGTCCACGAACGCGGCCTTCTCGGCTCTCCCCTCGATGACATGGCGGTCGATGAAATACGATGCTGCGTTATATTCGCGGGGGAGCGAAAGCCGCCGGTCGAGAACCGGTTCGTTTGCGGAGTCCGTGCCCAGCCAGAAAATCTGCGGCGAACCATGTGACACTTTTCCCACCAGTTTTGCTCGTTCCGCCATTTGCAACTTCAAGCCGACTGACCTGATCCTTCAGCGGCTCGGCAATTCTGGAGCCGGGCTACGGTCGCTGCGCGATAGCGGATGCGACCCACTAAGCATAAAGGACGGCGTCATGACAAGGTTGGGAATTCTTTCCGTCGCTCCTTCGATCGACGAGATTACCAGGCTCGCACTCGACGATCCTTGTCGCGAAGTGCTTTCCCTCGCGGGACAGGACACTAATCACTTCATGAGCGAGTAATTATGCACGTCTATAACCTTCATGTATCCAGACAACGGTCCTGTAGCGCTTCCATTAACCTGTTGTTGAACTGGTTAAACACTTGATCGTTGTTCCGAAGATTCTTGGGGGCGCCTGTCTCAAGCATACGACGGTGACCGTGACTGGCGCCAAGAGTTCCAAATCGCGTCCCAATTCAATCGTGGCGAGCAGCCGCATCCGGCCACTATAGGTTAGAATTTAAGAAGGCAGACCAAAAGTCTTGAGTTCCCGTAGAAAGTCCGGGTTGTTCTTTATTCTAATTCGGTTTAGTATCCGTGCACCAGCGTCCGGATCGACGCCAAGAGGGAATTATGAAAGAAGAACGACAGCGCGGATTAATTGAGCGCTTTCTCAGCTTTCGCAAGGGGGAGTGGACCGATATCGCTTCGGCAAGCATGCGCAACCCCGCCGACGCTTACGCCGATCCGAGACGGTTTGAAGTCGAGATGGGAACGCTGTTTCGCAATTTTCCGACCCTGGTTGGGTTGAGTTGCGAATGTTCCGAGCCCGGCTCATACGTAACAGCCACGCTCGGCGGGGTGCCGGTTGCGGTTGTGCGTCAAGCAGACGGCAGTCTGCGAGGATTTGTTAACAGTTGCCGCCATCGCGGGGCTCCGCTTCTGTGCGGCAACGGCGGCGGACTACGAGCGATGGTATGTCCGTACCACGCGTGGAGTTACGGCCTCGACGGCAGCCTGCTTTCCCGCCCGCAGGAGTGGGGGTTTGCTGATGTTCCTCCGGGGGAGTGCAGTCTGTTGCAGATTTCGGTCGCGGAGAAATACGGACTTGTCTATGCCCGACCCAGCGCAGGCGCGGCGTTGTCGCTGGATACCGTGCTTGAGGGCATGGAGGAGGAAATCAGCGAATACAGGTTGGCCGGCTATACTCATTTCGAGACCCGGGCGCGGGAGTGGAATTTCAACTGGAAGCTCGTAATAGATACGTTTACTGAAAGCTATCACATCCCGGCGCTGCACCGTAAAAGTATCGCACCGCACTATTACGATCGCTATTCGGTCTGGGACACTTATGGTCGGCTGCATCAGCGGACCGTCAACTTTCGAAAGAGTATTGATAAGGAAATAGCCGAGAACGATCAGCAGAGCAGGCGACTGCTGCCGCATACCACGATTGAATACTTCCTGTTCCCGAACGCGATCCTGACCCATCAACTTGATCACGTCGAGCTGTGGCGAGTGACGCCGCTCGCCGTCAACAGCTGTCTGGTATCGACGAGCCTCTACGTGGCAGATCCGCCCGCAACTGATTCGGCCACAAGACATTGGCAAAAGAACCTTGACGCGCTGATGGGAGTCACGGAGTCTGAGGACTTTCCCATGATGGAGAACATTCACGCCGCCTTGGCTTCGGGGGCGTTGAAGGAGTTGGTGTACGGCAGAAACGAGCCGGCACTTTCCTTCTTTCATGGCGCGATAAATCATGTCATTGGCGTAGCGCCCCGAGGGTGACAATGGATCTCGGTCTGCGCGGTAAGGCAGTGGTTATCACCGGTGGCGCCTCGCATATCGGTCGGGCAATCGTTTTAGCGTTTGCCGCCGAGGGCGCGCGAATCGCGATTATTGATAAGGACACGGCTCAGGCGCAGCTCACGGCCAATGAAGCCATGGGCCACGGAGCGGAGCGGACGGTGGTCGTGGAGGCGGACCTCAGTGATCGGGTCATGGCGGAGAGCGCGTGCGCCCGTGCCATAGGGGAACTATCAGCAGTTGATGTACTGGTCGCGAATGTAGGCGGCAACAGGCCGAGATTTTTTCTTGAAACGCCGCCAGAAAGCTGGGATGGCCTGCTTCACCTGAATCTGACCTCGGCCATGTCCTGCGTCCGGACCGTGTTGCCGCATATGGTCAAGCAGCGATTTGGTTCGATCGTGGCGACTGCTTCAACCGCCGCTTTCGGCGAGCCGCGTCAGAGCATCTATGCAGCGGCCAAGGCGGGCGTCGTGGCCTTTATCAAAACGATCGCGCTCGAATACGGCCGCTATGGAATTCGCGCCAACCTGGTGGCGCCGGGGCTGGTGCTGCCCGAAGAGAACGAGGAGTTGGAAGCCGAGTCTATCTGGCGCGACCGCCAATCGATCATGAACGACGCCCAAGTCGAGTATGTCGTTAGAAACACGCCGCTGCGCCGGCTATCCACGCCCGCAGACATTGCCAGTTCGGTTTTGTTCCTGGCTTCGGAAAACGCAGGACGCCAACTGACGGGACAGATGCTTACTGTGTCGGGCGGATTTGCGATGCGTTGAAGCCGGCCGGAACCAATATGCGGAGGAACAGAGGATGCACGTTGGACTGAGTCTTACTTTTCAGAACCTTATCAAGGGACAGAACGACACCGAGGTCTATCGTAACGAGCTTGCGCTCGCCGCTCGCGCCGAAGACGACGGCTTCGATTCGATCTGGACGCCTGAGCATCATTTCACCGACTACATGCTGACGCCCAATGTTCCGCAGTTCCTTTCGTGGGTGGCGGGCCGGACAAAGAACATCCGCCTCGGAACCATGGTGACCGTGCTGCCGTGGTGGGACCCTGTCCGGGTTGCCGAAAATTTCACGCTGCTCGATCACCTGTCCGAAGGTCGCACGATTCTTGGAATTGGGCGCGGGCTGGCGCGGGTCGAGTTTGACGCATTTCGCCT
Source organism: Binataceae bacterium (SeqCode) (assembly GCA_046704965.1). Classification (GTDB taxonomy): domain Bacteria; phylum Desulfobacterota; class Binatia; order Binatales; family Binataceae; genus DTIX01. The sequence goes on along the minus strand of JBJKQX010000500.1, from coordinate 10,052 downwards.
CAAGATGAACCAGTCGCGCCAGCTCTTCACTGAATATGCCGAGGCCACTCTGGATGCGCTCGAGACCGGCTACATGGAATACGATGGCGCGCTTTACAAGCAGCCCAAGGTGAAGATTCGCCCGCAGCCGTATGCGAGTTTCAAGAACCGCACGTTTGCTTCGGCCATTTCGCCCTACTCGATAGATCTGATGGCGCGCATGGGCGTGGGCTTGATGGTTATCGCGCAGAAACCATGGGAAACAGTAAAGAAGGATCTCGATGGATACCGCGAGCACTTTCGACAGGTAAACAGTGCAGAAGCACCAAAGCCGGTGATGGCGGTCTTCGTCGCGGTGAGCGAGGAGCCTGAACAGGCGCAACGGATGCGCGAGCTGTATCTGCAACGCTACGCGCGCTCGACGGTCGACCATTACGAATTCGACAACGTATCGTTTGCCTCAATCGAAGGTTACGAATACTACGGCGGACTCGCCCGGAATATAGAGAAGCACGGCATTGACAAGTTCAATTCATTTCTTGCCGATCTTCAGATATGGGGCACCCCGGAGCAGGTAGTCGAAAAACTTGGCAAGTATATAACATACCTGGATGTCGGCGCGCTGCTGATCACACTCTGCTACGGTGGCATGCCGCCCGACGTGGCGCGCGCCAACTATGAGCTGTTCGTGCGCAAAGTGCTACCCAAGTTGAAGACGCAGGATGTCGGAGGAGATATAGGGGTCCGTTATTCATCGACGGCCTCGACCGCCGGGCAGCCCAGCCCGACTGATGCCGGTCGCGCGTAGGGCTGGAAGGCGCATGGCATGATGACCACAGACGGCATAAACCGTCATGGCGGTTAAGACAGTGGAAGCCGCGGCGCGAACAAAGGCGCACAGGAGCAGTCTCAAAGGCAAGCTCAAGCGCCGGCTGATTCTCGATGCCGCGGCGATGGTACTTGCCGCCCGGGGTTACGTAGGGACCCAGCTTTCCGAGGTCGCAGCCAAAGCCGGCACTGAACCGGGAAGCCTCTATTATCATTTTGCGTCACGCGACGACCTGATTGAGCAGGTCCTTGCGGAGGGGGTACGCCAGGCATTCTCCAACGCCCGGGCGGCGGTTGAAGCGCTGGGGCCGCGCAGCAGCGCTATCGAGCGCCTGGAAGCCGCCATTAGGGCGCACCTTAAATCCCAACTCGAAGAGAACCATTACTCGCGGGCTGCCACGCGCTCTTTTGGTCAACTGCCGGCGCCGATGTGGCGGAAGATCAACCGGAAATTCCGCGAGTACGGAAAATTTTTCGATCGGCTGATAGAAGCCGCCATGAAGTCGGGAGAACTTGACTCGACCGTAAATCGCAGCGCCCTGCGAATGCTTATTATAGGAGCGGTCAACTATACTCCCGAGTGGTATGACCCAAAGGGGAAGCTTGGTGTCGACGAGGTGTCCGATCTCGCGATTCGACTGATGCTCAGGGGAGTAGGCGCACAGCCTAGGCGCCGAAACGCGCGGGAGTGATCCGGGCGCAACCCCGTCTCCTTCGATTCGGCCAACCGAGCGTCGGGATCACTTTCGCTTCGGGACGCCTCAACTAAGTGAATATTCGCGGTGCTTGAGCGCGCCCGCCACGTCTTCAATGGGGACGTTCCGTTGGCTTTCGTAAAGCAGGGTTTGATAAGTTCCGATTATCTTAAGCTTGAGGGCGGTTTAAGGCTGTAATACCAACAGTTCGGCCTGACGGTCGTCCTCCGCCACCATAACGACCGACGGCTGTTCTGTAATGCTGTCATCCATCGGTGGGAGGCTTGCGTATGGCGTGCTGCATCTATGCGGTGCTTCTGGTGAAGACACTGCTTTCGCCGATCCTTTGGATATATGAGAGGGTTTTCGCACTTCCTCACTCCCAAGGGTCCTCGGCATCCGCGTGGACACCATCGGCCGACGTCGCAACGGCGCAAGCGCTGGCGAGCGCCGGCTTCGCAGTACGCCCCAATCAAAACAAACACGGAGGGACAAGATGAGCGTCGCCGACAGTGGCATCCTGGTGATCCCACGGACCGGTAACCACACGCTGAAAGGGCCCGTGACCGCTGCGCGCCAGCGGCGCGCTCTGCTTGTTTACGGGATTGTGTGGGTGATCGGCCTGCTACCGGTGCTGATCGGTGCGTCCGCGGCATGGCAGGCCGCAGGCCTCGGCCTGTGGATGCCGGGCGCCGGATTCCTCGCGGACGGTGGATGGATCACGCTGCTGTTTCCGTTGACGCTCGCGCTGTTTGTGTTGTCGCTCGTGGCCTGGTTTTGGGCCGGTGCCGTCGTCGCGCCACTGCTCGTTTGGGGCGGGGCTGCCGTCGCCGCCGGACTGATAGCCAAGGACACCAATTGGCCCACTGCATATCTGGCGACTGCCGCGGTTCTCGCGGGCGTCGTGTTTTTCTTCCGTCGGCGTGCGGCTGGGCGTCAGGCCAGTGATGCCCGCAAACTTGCGGCGCGTGTAGTCTTCCTTGCCAATTCGCTGTCCGAAGTCCGAGCGTGCGCCGCTGCGGTGCCCGATGCCGCGAGCCGGGAGCTATCTGTCGACGATCTCGGCGCATTGCGCTACCTCTACGACCGCGCCTTGCAGCCGATCGCAGAGTTCAACGGCTTCGACATCATCGATCAGTTCCAGCCTGCGGCGCTGCGCTATCAGCTCAACCATATGGGTTTCGCGCTCGGAATCGCGCAGGGCAGCTATCTGCCGAATTTTCACGGCTACCTGCGGCAGGCGCAGAACAACCTCATTCAGAAATACCTACTAAGAAAAGTCTGGGGTTATTGGGTTTACGAGTCCTGCTGGGGGCATCTCAATTTTTCGAATTTTGACCCGGCCGTTCGCGACAACATCATGCTAACAGGCTGGTTCGGTATGCATGTAGGCCAGTACATGCTGAACAGCGGCGACAGACGGTATGCGGAAGAAGGCAGCCTGTCGTTCAAGCTGAATTCCAGAACGACCTATGTGCACGATTTCCACACACTCATCGGCTCGGTGGTGGAAAACTACGAACACTACCAATCGCAATTCTGCCTGTTTCCGTGCGAGCCGAACTGGATCTATCCGATCTGCAACCACTATGGTATGTCGTCGCTCGCCGTGCATGATCGGCTGTTCGGCACGGATTATGTCGAACGATTTCTAGCCACCTGGCTTGAGAAGCTCGACACGGAGTTTACCGATGGCAGTGGGTCGATCATCGGTCTGCGCTCCAAACATCTGGGCGTGCAGGTGCCGTTTCCGGTCGGGGAGGCCGGCTATTGCTTCTTCGCCAATTGCTTCTCGCCCGAGCGCGGGCAGCGGCTATGGGCGATCGCGCGCAAGGAACTCGAACCGGCGCTGGCAACGGGTCCGGATGGCCAGACGCGCCTGACCTTGCCGGGCAAGGGGCTGGATCCGGGCAACTACAGAACAGGTCATATTGCGGCATTCGGAACGATCATGGTGGCGGCTCGCGAGTTTGGCGATCACGAGATCGCCGAGGCCGCGCAGCGCAGTCTGGACCAGGATTGCGGGCTCGATCTGAGCAATGGTGCGCGACGCTATCTCAAGGGCTCCAATCTCGCCAACGCAACCAGCATCCTGGGCCGCCTCATCCGCACAGGCGATTTCCGGCGCTCCTTTGCCGAAGGACCGGCAGCGTACACCCTGGCCGGTCCGGTGCTGGCTGAGGCGAGTTATCCCGACGTGCTGGTCGCCCGCGCATTCAGCCATGGCGACGACCTCGAATTGGTTCTCTATCCCGGTGCCGGTCCCGGACCGCATGCCCTAAAAGTGGCGCAGCTTGTGCCCGGACGCACCTATCGGGTCGAAGGCGGGGCGGCCGACCGTCTAGCCGCCGACGACGCCGGCACGGCCACGCTGAGCGCGCTATTAAACGGGCGAACCGCGCTGGTCATTCGCCCGCAGGACGTCTGAACGTCACGCAGCTGGTCGGCAGGAGCGACATCCCGTGGACCTTCGGCCGCGCTTTCTGGCCGGCGACATCGTCTCGAATGTCGTCGTGGCGTTCTGTGCCGCACTCGCCATCCCCGGCGCGCTTCTTTCGGTGTGGCCGATGCCGCTGGACAAGGTCGCGGCTATGGTGATCGGGATGCTCGTGGGGGAACTGCTGGCGGCTTTCGTTTTGTGCCGATGGTTTGGCGATGCCGAGATCATGCTTCCGGGCATGGTCGTCGGGATGGCTGGCGGTATGGCGCCCGTCATGGCCGGTCATGCGCTGTGCGGTTACGCAGAATATGCCATTGTCGCGCTGGTCGTTGGTGGTGCGGGAACCGTGCTGTTCTGGCTTTTGGATTGGTCGTTGTGCGGGCCGCGCCCATTGCAGACCGACGATGCGGCGCATTCGGAAGATCGCGCCAAATGGGATCGTTTGGCACCGGTCTTCGATGCGGCAGTCGGACCGGGGCCTCGGGCGAGACGGATGCCGCTGCGCAAAGCTTTCTTTGCGCGCATGGCGTCCGGGCGAATCCTCGTCGTCGGCATCGGTACGGGCGTCGATATCGCCGGCTTTCCGAGCGGCAGATCTATCGTTGCAATCGACGTCAGCCCGAAGATGCTAGACCATGCGGTCCCGCGCGCACGCGCTTACGAGGGCGATCTCACTCTTCAGGTCATGGATGTTCACTGCATGACGTTTGCGGAGAACAGTTTCGACCAGGTCTTTGTGCCGTTCGCCCTGGCCGCGATGGCAGAACCCGTGGCCGGCCTGTGCGCCATCCGCCGTGTGTTGAAGCCGGGCGGAACCCTGCATCTGCTCGAACAGGCGCGCAGCCGGATCTTTCCGATCAACGTCATGCAGTGGGTGATGACGATGCTTTGGGGCCGCTTTGGGGCCGCGTTCGATCGCGATCCGGTGTCGCAGGTCCGGACGGCCGGATATCATCTGGACGGTGTGCGCACCGTTTATCTCGACGTCATCAAGATCATCGAGGCGCGCGTGAATCATATACCTTCGGTGACACCACCTTGCGCTGAGGCGAGGTGAGATAAGGTCCGCCACGCCAATACCCTGCCCGCCAACCTCCGACGCATGACGCTATTTCAGAAATAGCCGAATATCCTGCCTCGTCTCGGTCACGCGGTCGGCTTCCTGCCCTCTGATGCATACCGGACGGTGGCGGCACGGTTCGCCCGAGCGCATCAGCTGAGCAGTTCGAGTCCGTGCTCGAACATCGCAGGCGCGGAACGAACCACGTTTTCCCACTCGGGATCGTGACGCTTGCCCCGTCGATGGAGCATGACGTTGAAACAGGCGAGCACGCCCAGGCGGAAGGACGCGAAGGCACGAAACCAGTTGACCTGCCTGTTCGAGGCTGCAAAGGCGGAGTTCTCCGAATAGACCGAAACGATCTCCTCGGCGGTGAGCGGCGCAATCCTGCACATCCCGGTGATGTCAATTCCGGGTCCGGGCTCCGCAAAGAAGCAGAGCCACCCCAGGTCCAGCAGAGTCGCCGATAGCAACGCCATCTCCCAGTCGATAAGCGCCGCGACGCCTTCGCCGCTGAACAGGATATTTTCCCACTGGAAATCGCCGTGTACGCATCCGACAGGACTCGCGGGAGTGGTCGAGCGGAGTTTGTCGCGCAGCTCGGGACCGCGCGCGACTTCGCGCGGGTCGAGCGTCGGCCGATCGAGCAGATGGTCACGCCGGTCGATTTCTTCGCCGAGGAGCTGAGGTGTGCCCCAGGCCGTGCGGCGACTTTCCCACTCCACCCGATGAAGTCGCGCGAGCGCCCGGACCCCCAGACGCGCGAGCCGCTTCAATTCCTCGTGCGGAAGGTCGGGGCGATCGGCGAGTTTAAAGCTCTCGACGAAGGCGGCGACGAAGTAAGGTCGTCCGAAGAATTCGGGCTCGTCGCCGTACCATAGAATCGGCGGCACCGGGACCCCGCCATCAGAGAGCGATGCCATTCGCCGGGCCTGAAGCACGACGTCGGCAGGCCCCGCGATCCGGACACCCTCGGGAGCAAGGCGCAGGACACATTTGCGCGCCGATGCAGGGTAGGTGGCTTCTCCTTCGATCACGAAGCTGCATCCGAACGCGGCATGTCCCGGCAGCGGCTCGACGCTGTGTGCCCGGGCGGCAGGGTCGCCAGTCCTCGCCCGCAGCATCGCTGTGAGCTGTTCGGTTATCTGTTGGTTGACCGGATCGAAAGACATGGTACCTGCGCTCGCGTCGCGGCCGATGGTTACTGCCCTTAGCCCCTGTGCCGATTCGCCAAAGCCTCAACCGAATCACGGGATAGCACAGCCGGCTGACACCCACCATTCTTTTCGAATGATAGCACCCGGGAGTGTAATCGGTCGCTCTTGTAACAAGCATTCGCAGGGCGCCGCGATTCAACGGCAGCCGCGAACAGAGAGCATGCGGATCAGCAGGACAAACGGCAGATCGACATCTGGCGGGATGGACGCGGCGACGGTATTCGAAAGCGGGGAAGATTGATGAGCCTGGAAAGCGGCTGGCGGAGTTGATGCAGAACGCCGAGATGGACCATGATGAATATGAGTTGACTAAATGGCGGCTTCTGCCCGAAGCCGACGGTAACGATAGCCATGACCGGGTAACGCCGCGCACGGTCGTGATTGTTAGGGACCCGCGAGATATGGGAACCATCACGCCGACGGCGAACGCGTTTGGGCTAACGGTCTGCCCCCATGGAAATTTGGTCCCGGGAAGAGCTTGTCTCCCCTCACCGGTGTTTCGAGTTCCGTTTGCGGCACGGCGATGAGCGGCTCGATCGACAGCCTTTTTCTTCTGCGCGGCCATGTCGCGGTCGTGACCGGTGCGTCTTCGGGCCTTGGGATCGAATGCGCCACGGCGCTCGCGATCGCCGGTGCCGACGTGGCGCTGGTGGCGCGCCGGCACGAGCGGCTCGAAGCTCTGGCCCAAAGGCTTCGTGAGGAAGCTCACGTGCGGGTCGTGTCGATTCCCGCCGACATCACGATCGACGGCGACCTGGACCGAATCGTCGATCGAACCGTCGCCGAACTCGGGGAGATCGATATCCTGGTCAACAACGCCGGTATCGCCTCGGGCGGCGCGGCCCGGGTGATTACGCGAGAAAAGTGGGACGCGGAGTTCGCGGTCAACGTGACGGCGCCGCTGATGCTCGCGCGGCGAGTCACAAATCGATTGATTGCGCGCGAGGCCCCCGGACGCGTAATCAACATCACCTCGATGTACGCGAGCCTGGCGAGCCCGTACCGGATGACGGCATATGCGGCGAGCAAGGCCGCGCTTGAGAACCTCACTCGCGAACTGGCGGTTGAATGGGCGCCTTACCGGATTAACGTCAATGCGATCTCGCCCGGAATGATTCCCACCGAGCTAAACGAGCGCGGGCTTGAGATTCCCGGCATCCGGGAGCGCAATGAAGTTTTCACCCCGATGGGACGGCTCGGCAAACCCGACGAAATACGGGGCGCGGTCATTTACCTGGCGGGCCCCGCGTCGAACTACGTGACCGGTTCGGTGCTTCATGTGGACGGCGGATATCACGCCTGGTAGTCCGGCAATGGCATGTTTAACCTATGGGCCGCTTCGCGCCAGCTGGTTCCAAAAGATGCATCTATCCGGCGCGGACGGCGACAGCGCCATGGATGCGTCTTTCTCGAACAGGGAAACCGAAGAGGCAGAACGGCGAACCGGCGGAGATAATGAAATAGGTAATCGCGCGAGACATGAGCGCGAATTTTAGGGATACCGATAGTCAGGGAGAAGAAAGACGATGGCATTCGAAGACATCATTTATGAGAAAGCCGACGGAATCGCTACGATAACCATGAACCGGCCCACGGTCATGAATGCGTTTCGCGGCACGACCGTTCACGAGATGGTCGAGGCGTTCCGCGATGCGTGGCACGATCACACCGTAGGCGTTGTCATCCTGACCGGTGCGGGCGATCGCGCCTTCAGCTCGGGTGGCGACCAATCCGTACGCAGCGGCGGCGGCTACCAGGGCGGCATGAACGTCGAGGAGCTGCACGAGATAATCCGTGACATCCCCAAGCCCGTTATCGCGGCGGTCAACGGCTACGCAATTGGCGGCGGGCACGTGCTCCATGTCGTCTGCGATCTGACAATCGCGGCAGACACCGCGCGCTTTGGCCAGGTGGGGCCCCGTGTCGGGAGCGTCGATCCGGGCTTCGGCACCGCTTACCTGACGCGGTTGGTCGGTGAAAAGAAGGCGCGGGAGATCTGGTACCTGTGCAGGCAATATACGGCGCAGCAGGCGGCCGAGATGGGCATGGTGAACAAGGTTGTCCCTGCCGCGGAGCTTATGGATGAGGCGCGAGCGTGGGCGCGCGAGATGCTCGCGATGAGCCCGACCGCGATCAGGATCGCGAAAGCCTCATTCAATGCCGAAACCGATCACATCAAGGGAATCGGTGGGCTTGGCATGATTTCGCTCGGACTGTACTACGGGACAGAGGAATCGATGGAAGGGCGCAACGCTTTCATGGAGCGACGCAAGCCCGATTTCGGCAAGTATCGCCGTTAAGGCACGGCTTAGGCTCGAACGCGGTCTTTTCATCGACGGTCGAGGGCAATGCAATGAGCGATCAAGCAACATATCCGGCGCAGATTCTGGCCCACCGGGCGGCTACCGAGGGAGACAAGGTCTTCGTCCTGTTTGAAGACGATTCTCTCACCTACCGGCAATTGAACGAGCGTGCGAACCGTATCGCCAGCGCACTCAGCGCGCGTGGCATCAGGGTCGGCGACGGTGTGGCAATCATGATGCCCAACCGTCTCGAGTGGCTATATGCGTTTTTCGCCACGCAAAAGCTCGGTGCCTACGTCGTACCGGTTAATATCGCGCTTAGGGGAGAAGGGCTCGCCTATATTCTGAACCATTCCGAGAGCAAGGCGCTAATAATCGGTGTTGAACTGTACGAACAGTTCGAGCCCATTCGCTCCGAGGTGGATGGCCTCAAGCATGTGATCGTTGACCTGAACGCGCCTGGCTTAAAACCTGCCGCGCCTCCCGAAGGTTCGACCTCGCTTGCCGGACTGATGGCGGAAGGATCACCAGGAGACATCGAGCGCTCAGTCGATCCGAACGCCATCTCGAATCTGATGTACACCTCGGGAACCACCGGGCTGCCCAAAGGCGTGGTGATGCGTACGCGCTCGATGAACCTTTCGGGTCCCGGGCTGTTCTCGATCGGAATCTATCGTCCTGACGACATCCTCTATACATGCCTGCCGTTGTTCCACGGCAACGCGCTTTATCTGACCACGCTACGGGCACTCGCAAACGGGCTTACCGTTGCGCTCGGTCGCCGCTTCAGCGCAAGCCGTTTCTGGGACGAAGTTCGTCATTACCGTGCCACCACCTTTAACGCGCTCGGCGCGATGATACCGATTCTTCTCAAACAACCGCCCCGCCCGGACGACGCCGACAATCCGGTGCGCGTGGTGCTGAGCGCGGCGACCCCGGCATGGGCGTGGGAAGAATTCGAGAAGCGATTCAACCTCACCATCTGGGAAGGCTACGGCGCGGTCGACGGTGGAGGATTCAGCCTTATCAATCCCGGCAACGCGCCCAAGGGTTCGATGGGCAAGCCGCCGCCGGGAATCGAGGCGAGCATCTTCGATGATGAGGGCAACGAGGTTCCGGCCGGTGAGGTCGGCAACCTGGTATTCAAGGTCGACTATCCCGAGGCGCGCCGGGTCGAATACTTCAAGAATGAGCAGGCGTCGGCGGCAAAGCAGCTCAAGGGATGGTTTTATACGGTAGACCTGGCCTACCGGGACGAGAACGGCAACTTTTTCTTCGCCGACCGGAAGACCGATTCGATGCGTCGGCGCGGTGAGAACATTTCCTCGTTCGAGGTCGAGAAGATAGTCAATCAGCATCCTGGCGTGCTCGAATCCGCCGCTTACGGTGTTCCCTCCGAACTGGGCGAAGACGATGTGATGGTCGCGGTGGTCTTGAGATCCGCGCAAACGCTCGTCCCGGAGGAACTGATTAGCTTCTGCGAGGAGCGGATGGCGAAGTTCATGGTCCCGCGTTACGTCGACATTCGTG
>JBJKQX010000499.1:0-3358 GCA_046704965.1 Binataceae bacterium (SeqCode) | reverse complement strand
TTCCGCGATGGTCAGCGAGATTCGCACCGGAGCCGAAAAGGCGGGACGCAATCTCGCCGACATCGATATCGGAATGTACATCCGCATGTGCATCACGGACGAAGAGGACAAGGCGGTCGACGCGTTTCGGGCCGAGCTTGCGACCTATGCGTTCGTCGACAGCTACAAGAAGATGTTCGCGCGTTACGGGATGACGGATCAGTTCGCCGAGGTGCGCAGGCTCTGGGGCGAAGGCAAGCGCGAAGAGGCGCCAAAGGCGATCAGCGAAGAGTCGGCACGCAAGATAGCCGCGTTTGGACCCGCCGAAGTCGGACGCGAGTTCATAGCGAGGTTCAGAGCTGCGGGCGTCACCCATCCTGTCGTGTTCCCGGTGGGTCCGCCGGCCACGATTGCGCGCGACGCGGAGAATACGATGCGGGCGATGGCGGGCGCCTGACGGCGCCGCCGCGCCCTGTGCTCGCTGCCGTGTTCATTACGAATCGTCCCTATTGTCAAAGGGCGAAGGCCAAAGTTTTCTCAACAGTCTACTCAACCCTCCCCCTAGGACCAGGTACCACTGAATCACCCCGGCAATGCCGAAAAGCAGCCCCTGCGCGACGAAACCGCCCGTGGTGGAATAATCGACCGGCAAGACGCCGGAAACAAATACCGCAATTATGCTGCTGGGAAAGCCCCACAACAGCACTGGACCAAGTGCCCCTGGGTCTCCACCCGGTTTCGAGTTTAGAAACAGTATCCGAAGTAGGTACACCTCCACGGAGAGCCAAAGAACTATCGGTAACCAAAACAGCGCGCGGCGCATAAGTTTCTGGTGGTTACCCATGCCGTAATTGGGAGAAGGCTGCTTGGCCAGACGGAGCAAGCAATTGTCAGCCGTCAGCGTCCCTTGTAATTCGGTTTTCGCTTCTCCATGAAAGAGCGCGGACCCTCCTTGGCGTCTTCGGACGACATGACTTCGCGCGCGATTTCATTCTCTATCTTGAAGGCTTCCTCGAACGGCAGCCCGGAGCATCGCCGCACCGCTTCCTTAATCTTGCGCACCGCAAGCGGTCCGTTGGCGGCGATTGTTCGCGCCAGTTCCTCGGCCTTGCCCATCAACTCGTCCTGCGTGACGACGTAGTTTACAAGCCCGATGCGCCATGCTTCCTGGGCGTCGATCCGGTTGCCGGTGAGCAGGATTTCCATCGCCTTGCAGTACGGCACCTGGCGCTGCAACCGCGCGAGCGATCCAGCCGCGGGGATGATCGCCCATTTGACTTCCTGCAGCCCGAAGCTCGCGTTCTCGGACGCGACCCTGAGATCGGTCGCCTGCAGGAACTCCATGCCGCCTGCGATGCAGAAGCCCTTGACCGCGGCAATTACGGGCTTCGGAAAGTCGTAACCGCGCAGAAGCGCCAGGTCCCCGATTCGTCGGTTCGCCATCAACTCCCGGTCCCACTCGTCCTCGGCCTGACGCGCGCCGGTGAACAGGGGGATAAGCCGTCCCAGGTCGGCACCGGCCGAAAATGCGACCTTGCCCGCGCCGGTCACGATGACCGCCCTGACCTCGTCGTCGTTTTCGGCTTCTTGCCAGAAGCGTGACAGACGCACCAGGGTCTCGGGACTGAGCGAGTTGTGCACCTCGGGGCGATTGAACGTTACGTATCCGATATTGTTTCGCTTTTCGAAAAGTACCGCTGCCATTTTTTCCCCATTTCGCGCTGGAGGTTGGAGAGCATTCGCGCGGAACTTACCATGACCCGGGCTTTACCGGCCACTTCCCGCGCCGTTATGATCAGATGACCTTCCCTCATCCCGTATGGAGGCCGTCATGAAACTTGCGCGCCTAACCTCGCTTGTCGCGGGCTTGCTCATTCTTACTCTCGCCGGCATTGCTGGAGCTCTTGAGCCGCCGCGGATCATTCCGCACGCCGGTCATGTGAATCAACCACCGAACCAGGTGTTCGGCACGTTGAAAAGATTTTTCTCCGATCCGTCGCTCAGCAGGTTTCAGTTGACCCAGGCGAACCAGTCAACCGGAACAATCGTTGCGACACAAAAGGGTATCGACAACGAGCGATGGAACCAGTGGGCGGCGTGCAAGACCGGTCCGATGCATATGCTCGACCAACTGAGCAGCGGCGATGTCACGCTCAGGGTGAAACTCGAGCCTTCACCGGGAAAGACAACCTTCGTAACCGTGAGCGCCGATTTTGAGGGCACTTACGTACTCGGACAGCAAACAACTGTCATTCCGTGCAGGTCGACCGGTGTCCTTGAGAACAACATCCTGAGCGCCGCCGGCGTACCGCAGACCTCTCAACCCGCGAACTAAGCGCTTCGCCGTGACAGGTGATGACCACGGCTCGCCACGTCGCGTCTCGACGCGCTCCGAGTTGACGACCGGCGCGCCGATAGCGTCGATGCGATTGTCGGCCTCGTCCCAATGACACTGGAGCGTCGAAGCGCGGGGCAACGCTCGCGTCGCGACGCATTTTGCGCCGCGTTCGACCGCTGACTCCTTTCATGTGGCAGGCGCCGCGCAATAATGAACATGAAAGACTGCTCGCGAGGTGATGCGATGGACCCCGCAACGGCAAACAAGCTTTTCGTCGATGGCGAATTCTTCGACACCGGTGACCACTATGAAGTTCGCAATCCGTACGACGACGCGGTTGTCGCCACGGTGGCGCGGGCCAGTGAACGCGAGGTCGAGGCGGCGATCGCCGCGGCTCTGCGGTCCTTCGATGAAACCCGCCGTCTGAGTCGGGCGCGCCGATTCGAAATACTGACGGAGATGAGCCGCGCCGTGGCGGATCGTCGAGAGAACTTCGAGCGGGCAATCACGCTATGCACCGGAAAGCCGATCAGTTACGCGCGCGGCGAAGTGGATCGCACGATTGCTCTTCTGGCGCTTGCGGGCGAGGAAGCCAAACGATTCGGCGGTAGCTACGAGCCGCTCGATTTCGATCCGCTCCATCCTAACGCGAAGGGAATCGTCGAGCGCTTTCCCCTCGGCCCCGTGGTTGCAATTGCCCCGTTCAACTTTCCGCTCAACCTGATGACCCATAAGGTCGCGCCCGCGATCGCGACTGGCAACACTGTCGTCGCCAAACCACCCCCGCAGTGCCCCGGACCGGCGCTGATGCTTGCGGAGATCGCGCACGAATGCGGACTTCCCGCGGGAGCGTTCAACGTCATATCGGCTGACCCTCCCCTTGCCGAGCGTCTCGCAACCGACGAACGAATCCGGATGCTGAGTTTCACCGGGAGCGCGCGCGTCGGATGGAGCCTCAAGGCCAAGGCGTCGCGCCAGCGCGTCGCGCTGGAACTCGGCGGCAACGGCGGATTGATCGTTGACGCAGACGCCGACCTCGAA
>JBJKQX010000498.1:0-7329 GCA_046704965.1 Binataceae bacterium (SeqCode) | reverse complement strand
GTGAGGCGGTGCTGTCCCCTCGCCCGCGCCAATCCGGATCGCCGTCGCTCAGACAACTCTCACCCCATCCACCGTCAGGGTTCTGCTTCGACTTGAGCCACTGCTCTGCATTTTTGATCCACGGCTCGTCCATGTCGACGCCGACAGCCTCAAGACCCGCGAGCGCCGAGAAGGTGCCGTAGATATGATTGACGCCCCATCTACCCCACCATGAACCCTCGGGCGATTGCTCGCGCCTGAGCCAGTCGATTGCGCGCCTGGCAACCGGATGTTCGGCCCGATAACCAAGAATACCCATCATCTCAAGCACGCGTCCGGTAAGGTCAGGACATGACGGGTCGGTGACAGCTTCCACGTCGGCGAGCGGCAAATGGTTGAGCCATCGATGGTCCGTGTCGGGGTCGAAGGCGGCAAAGCCACCATCGCTCGATTGCATGCCCATCACCCAGTTGGCTCCGGTCGCAATCGCCCGGCGGCGAGCGTCCGAGTCGTCAGCCTCGGCCCCGGCAAGCACTCCGACGATAACGGCCGAGTCATCCACATCCGGATAAGCGTCGTTGAAGAACTCGAACGCCCATCCGCCCGGCGCAAGCTTGGGGCGTTTCACACTCCAGTCACCGGGCTTTGTGATCTGATGGTCGATAAGCCATCGCGAGGCCCGCGCGACCGCAGGATGTTCCGGCGCGAGCCCCGAGGCCAGCAACGCTTTGGCCGCTAGAGCAGTGTTCCAGTTGGGCGACACGCACGGCATGTAAAGGGCCTTGTCACCCATCTCCCATACAAGCTCGCGTGAGGCTTCGACTGCCTTCGCGATAACCGGATGGTCGCGCCGGTAACCGAAACCCACGAGCGCCATCGCACTCAGCAGGTAACAGGGTTCGATCCCGCCAAAGGACCCGTTCTCTTCCTGATGGTCGAGCAGCCAGCGCTCAGCGAGATTCATCGCATACAGGCGCATCCGCTTTAGATGACGGCGGTCGTAAAGGCGAAGCCCGCGGTCAACCAGATTCATGATCCCGCGTAGCGAAAGCGCGCTTCTGCTGGTGGGTTGAGCGAAGCGGGTCAGATGAGGTGGATTCAGATAGAGTTCGCGGATGGAGCAGGCCTCGTCGATTGCCACGACCGGTCGCCGGGCCTGCAAAAGCGCAAGTGCCACGAAGGTTCCACGAGCCCATGAACCGAGTGCATATATGCTGAGCGGGAAGCGGTCCGGCAGCAGCATCAACTCAACGGGACATACAGCGGTGGCATCCCACGGCACCTGACCGATGGAGGCGAGATAGAACCGCGCGAGCGTTCCCGCCTGCTCGACTCCGCCATGCGAGAGAATCCATTCCCGCGCACGCGCCATCGCCGGCTCGTTCGCGTCGTACCCGGCGAGCTTGAGCGCCGCGTAGGCCTCAATCGTGTACGAGGCATAACCGTCGCCACCCGGGAAAAGATTCCAGCTTCCGTCGGCCTGCTGGCGATCGAGCAGAAACCGCGCGATGCGCTCTTCAAGCTCCCGGTCGCGCGCTCTCATGAAGTGGTTGAAGATGATGAACTCGGCGTTCATCTGCGCGTTGGCTTCGAGCGGCGCATTCCAATAGCCCTCGGGCGCCTGCAACTCAATCAGGGAACGCCTGGCCTGCTCAATCGTCCAGTCCAGACGTGTTACGAACTCTCTTCCGCGGAGCTGTGTCGAGACTTCAGAGTGGCCGGCAAAATCGGCGTAAGCCCCCATCGTGCCTCCCTCAAGCCCTATGGCGGTGACAAAGGATCAGGACGTATGAAGGATCAAAGAGGAAGCCCTAGTCGCCCACGCCATTAAAGCTTCATAACCAAGCGCACACCTGTTCGTGGGCGCTAGCAGGAGGACCGAATATACATACTTATACCGCCAAAGCCAAATAAAACTTACGATAGCAGATGGCTATTTTTTCGATCTATCTTCGTTGCACTGACTGAATGTGCATCGATTAGTTATATTGACCTATGGTATCTATATTCGTTGCCCGCGCGGCGTGTCATTCGTGCGCCGAGCCGACCGTGTCAGGCGGACTTCTGGCGCATCGTGACAAACTCTTCCGAGGCGGTTGGATGCAGCGCGATAGTGGCGTCGAACTGCGCTTTGGTCGCCTTGCAGTTCAGAGCCACTGCCAGCGGCTGGATTATCTCCGCGGAGTCGGGACCAACCATGTGACATCCGAGTACGCGGTCGGTCTTCTGATCGACGATCAACTTCATGAAGGTCATCTCGTCGCGTCCGCTGAGAGTATGCTTGAGGGGTCGAAAGCGCGTCTTGTAAACGTCCACCGCGCCGTGCTGTTTGCGCGCCTGTTCTTCAGTGAGACCTACGGTGGCGACGCTCGGATGACTGAACACTGCCGAGGGGATGTTTTCGTAATTCAGTGCACGGGGTCCGGGACCGAACAACGTATCCGCGACCGCCATCCCTTCGGCGATCGCAACCGGCGTCAGCATCACGCGATTGGTACAATCTCCGATTGCGTAGATATTCTCGACCGAAGTTCGCGAATACTTGTCAACGATAATCGAGGAATCGTCGCCGATTTCAACGCCGGCTTCTTCGATACCCATTTCACGCGTGTTCGGATCTCTCCCGGTCGCGCACAACACCAGACCTGTGTCCATTGAACCACCGTCGCTCAGGTCGACGCGAAGGCCGCTCGCGTTTCGCTCGACGCGGGTAACCGTCGTGTTGAGGCGAAGCCCTATACCGCGCTTTTCGAACTCCTCGCCGAGGGTTTGTCTGAGATCCTCGTCGAATCCGCGAAGCAGGGCGCCGCGGCGATGCACGATAGTCGCCTGCTTGCCGAGCCCGTGAAAAACCGTGGCGAACTCAGCGGCGATATAGCCGCCGCCGATCATGATCGCACTGGCGGGCAACTCCTCCAGGAAGAATGCGTCGTCGGACGAGATGGTGTGCTCTACGCCGTCGAACACCGGCATCCTTGGACGGCTTCCGGTCGCAATCAGGATGTAGCGAGCCGTGACCCGTCGCCCGCCGACGGACACGGTATGCGGGTCGATCACGACCGCGCGGCCTTCGAAAGCCTCGACGCCCGACTGTCGAAGCAGGCGCTCATAAACTCCGTTGAGTCGGGCGATCTCACGGTTCTTGTTCGCGAGCAACACGCTCCAGTCGTGATGTTTTTCGCCCACCGTCCATCCGAAGCCGGCCGCGTCGGCGAATCCCTCACCAAACTCGGCAGCGTAGACGAACAACTTCTTCGGGATGCATCCGATATTGACGCAGGTGCCTCCGTAGAAACGCTCCTCGGCAATCGCCACCCGCGCTCCGTAACCGGCGGCTATCCGGCTGGCGCGGACGCCCCCTGAACCGGCGCCAATCGTGAACAGGTCAAAGTCATATCGGGCCATTCTGTAACCGCCTCTCAGTCAATGCACCGGATATCTTAATCCCGGCTATCGATTTTGCGCCTCCGCAGGCCACGCCTACGATTGTGACGACTCGAAAAACGTCCATGCTCACTTAACAGCGACCGGATTTCTCCGGTTCCCGCGGCGACTTCGCCCCCGCAACAAGTTCCGGACGCGGATTTGAGGACGCTCTCTGGATAATCACGACTTATGCTTCGCTTCCTCAGCCTTGATCGCCTTGTTGATCACCTCACCGGCTTCTTTCTGGTCACCCCATCTGGTGATTTTGACCCACTTGCCTTCCTCAAGGTCCTTGTAATGGCGGAAAAAGTGTATGATCTGCTCGCGCAGGATAAGCGGAAGGTCTTCAAAACTGCGCACCCCGGTGTAGTACGGGTTCAATCCGTCGAGGGGTACCGCAATTATCTTTTCGTCAGGTCCGTTCTCGTCCTCCATCATGAGCACGCCGATAGGACGGCATTTCACAACCGCCCCGGAAACCACCGGGACCTGAGTGATTACGAGCACATCGCACGGATCTCCGTCCTCGGACGCGGTATGAGGTATGAATCCGTAATTGGCGGGATACGACATTGAAGTGTGCAGGAAGCGGTCGACGAACAATGCGCCGGAACTCTTGTCCAATTCATACTTTACCGGCACGCCACCCTGAGGAATTTCGACGATAACGTTAATGTCGTTGGGCGGATTGTCACCGATGGCGATCTTACTGATGTCCATTTCTTCCTCTTTCTCGAACGGCGAGATGCGCCGCGCGTGGACCACGGAACGAGTCATAAGCGTATCCTGCCAAACGACCTCGCTCCAGACGGACCGAGCCCCCATTGGCAAATTCATCACGGCAGGCGGAAGCCGACCGTCGCGAGACACCCGGTAGAAATTTTTCTCGCGCCAAAAAGGAAAGGGACGCGATACGCGTCCCTCTCGATGAAATCAGTTGAAAGTCGATCCGACTAGTTGATAAGCGCCACCCCGTAAGGGCCGGTGTTGGCCCCACCGTTGTTTGGCGTCACTGGATAAGGATCTTGCGCCCCGGCGAGGAAATAGATGTTGAGTGAGCCGTCCCTGTTGACCTGACCTATCCAAGCCAGGGCAAACGACATGATCGGAACGGTGGTCTTTCCCTGAGCGCCCGTATAGTTGACCATTGGGACCAACACCAGCCTCGAGTCACTAGCCCCAGTCGTTGTTAGACTACCCGTGGAGTCCAGCGGCGGCGGCTGGTTTGTGCCTCCGACCGATCCGCCACCAGTCGGATAGCTGGACTTCCCCAGCCTGATGCCCAAACCCTGAAGAGTCGGGCCCATCATGTTGCCCGGCTCGGTAGAGACAGGTATGTCGCTGTTAATTTGGAAGGTACCGGGGTAACCATTCGCGAGGCTGTTCCTGTAGCTGTTGGCACCGTTGGCGCCGAGCGCAAGCGGTTCCCAGTTGCCAGGGGCGATCTGACCGTACTTCAGCGTACAGTTCCATACCGATTGCATTTGACCATCAGTCGTTTGGTACTGCAGACTCGTGTCCTGAGTGCACGTCCCGCAAGTGCTTACGTCTGTACTCGTGCACGCAAGGCCAATTGGCAGTATCCCGCCAACGCCCCCTGCGGGCTGGATTTCCGCGGTCGCCTGAACGGTGACCGGTGCATTGAGGAAATTGAGCACCCTCGCGAAAATCAGGTTGACGCTACGCTGCAACTTTACGGTTATCTGTGTATTGTTCGCGCCAAACGTCACCGAGACGACCTGACTGCTCGGCACTCCGTTCTTCGCGGCGTAAGCAAAAGCCGTGTTGTAGGCCTCCCCCCCCTGACCCGCCTGGTTGGGCAGATAATGCGCGCCCGCGACTGCGGCGGCGTCCGCGGCCTTCTGGAGCTGCCCCCAATTGAAATAGAGGACCGCCACGTCAGTGCACAGAGCAACCGCACCCAGCAGCGCCACAAGTGCGATCGTATAGATGACCAGGACCTGTCCGCGCGCGTTGCGCGGCACGCGCCGTTGCGTCTTCATTGAACGATACTCCATTCGTATCTGTTCGTGTTTGCCTTCGTTAATAACTGTGTGCCTAACAGCTCTCGCAATAGCATAACGCAGCTCTTAGATCTAACTGCTGAGCGCCCTCACAATCTGAATCATTGCCGGACCGATGATAAGCATCAGCATCGCCGGCAAAACCAGGAAGACCAAGGGGACCAGTATCTTTATCGAAAGCTTCTGCGCGTTTTCCTCGGCGCGGAGCTTGCGCTTCGCCCTGAGAGCGTCCGAGCTGGCCTTGAGCGCGGGTCCGATCTGCGATCCCAACTGTTCGCTCTGGATAAGAGTAGCCGCGAGCGGCTTGAGATCCTCGACCGAACTTCGCTCCGCCAGCGCACGCAGCGCCTCACCCATCGTTCTGCCTGAGGAGAGCTCGGCGCTGACCATCGCAAGCTCTGCTCCGATCACCTGATCCTGCTGCTCGGCCTCGGTGCCAACGACCTTGATAGCCTCATTCAGTCCCAACCCTGCCTCGACCGACACCACCAGAAGGTCGAGTGCGTCAGACAGCTCGTTGGCGATCGTGGACTGCCTTATACGCGCGCGGCGTTTGACGTAGTACGTCGGTCCGATGATGCCGAGCACGAATCCGGTGAAGGCACATATGAAAATCGCCGAATCCTGGCCGCTAAATATCCATCCCACCAGTGCGCCGAGCGCTACGCCTGCCAGCGTTGCTCCGACCCGTATGAGATGGAACGTGTAAATAGCGTTTTGATGAAAGCCGGCCTTAATCAGCTCATGACTGAGCTTCTCGGCGCGCGGGTTATCCGCGTCGGGAGCGGCCATGTGCGCCCGCGCCCAGCGCAGCAGGGTGCGCGCAGCGCCGTGACTTCTGGAGACAGGAACCTGCTCGAACGAGCGGTCAGCAAGGCGAACCTGCACTGCCAGGTCCGCGAACTTGTCCTCCACGGTACCTCTGCGCCGCGAAACGACATTCCAGAGAGAGACCGCGCATGCATAGACGAGCACGAAGAAAACAGCAGTTGTCAGTATTGCACTCATTACTATATCTCAGTAGTCCACCTTCATCAGGCGGCGGACCAGGAAGAACGCTACGAGGTCCAGCACCAAAGCGGTTTTCAGCAAATCGAATCCCGCCGGATCGTGAAACAGCATGTTGGTGTAATTTGGCTCCATGAAACTGAACGCAGTCAGCACAAAGATGGGCATCAGCGCCACCAGCCATCCGCCAATCCGGGCCTGAGCGGTAAGCGCTCGCACCTGAAGCTGCAGTCTTTGGCGTGCGCGCACCAACTCCGCGAGGCGGCCCACGATCTGCGCCAGGCTGCTTCCCACCTCGCTCTGAATCTTGACCGCCACAATCAGCAGCCGCAGGTCCGCCTCGGGAACCCGCCTGAGCATTTCTTCGAGCGCGCGCGGAAGCGGCAGTCCGATTCTCGTCTGCTCCAGCACGGTGCGGAACTCGCCGCCCAGCGGGTCACCGAACTCGCCGACCAGAACCTGCAGAGCCCGGTGCAATGAATGGCCGGCCTCGAGCGATGATTTGATAAGATCGAGTGCGTAGGGGAGCTGACGCGCGAAGGCCTTCGTCCTGCGATTGCGGCGCACCCGAATGTACACGACCGGGATCGCCCCAAGCGCGACGCCCGCGCCAAGCGCCCATAGTATGTCGTGCCACAGAAAGGCAACCACACCCGTCCCGGCCGCGAACAGAAGAACAATGACAAGCATCATGTCGCCGACACGCGTGTAGATTCCGGCCTGCCACATGTTCTCTTCGAGCAGCCTGAAGACGTCCAGGCGCGAGGCCCATGAGCCGAGTCCCTCGGATCTCTGTCGGCGCGGCTTGACGATAGTCACATCCTCGTCAACCTGATTTGTGGCGGTCAAGATTCAGAGCGAGGTGGGAAGCAGCCTGGCGCAGATCGTGTGC
>JBJKQX010000497.1:0-2685 GCA_046704965.1 Binataceae bacterium (SeqCode) | reverse complement strand
GCGTCGTGAGTACCCCGACGCGCAATCTCCTTTGCGCGTTCCCACGCCAGCTCGTCTTCGGGGCTTTTGACCACACCAACCGGCATCGCCGGCACCCGTATGCGTACGGCTACGCGCCATACGGCTTCGCGCCCGCTTCGGTCGCCCTTCGGCCCGCGTCCATCCAGAGTTTCTTCAGGTCTTTCGGAAGCTGGCTCATCACGTCCCAGGCCTCGCCTTCCTGACCGGTGGGACTCCCAAGCAGCTTTTGCAGCGTCGCAAAAACTGCGACAACCGCGCGCTCGGCCTCGCTGTCGTCCGACAGGCCGGCCATCCGACGCACCTCGCCGATGAACTCCGGCAGGTGGACGCGACGGACCTGGCGGTTGGGACGGTCGAGCGACATCCACATGAGCTTCAGACGTCTGGGGAGCTGGGCTGCTACGTGCTCGGCTTCGTTGGGGGTGATACGGTCGCGCAGTTCCTGGAAGACCGCGAAGGTCAGCGCCTCGGCTCGGCGCAAATCACAGGCAACCCTGTCGGCCACTTCATGGAGGAAGGTTTGATCATCCATTGCAATCCTCCCATGCGGACCAATTACGACGGACGGGCCCGGCGCCCAGGCGCCAGCGCCCGGTCCGCCGTACATCATATGCTAATCAACCATTAACATAGCGCAATCTCGTCCGGGAACAGGAAGGTTGTGGCTCCGTCGTCGAAGCATACCAGGAACATCTGGCGCCCGAGGTTGCAAACCTCGCGAACGATGCGCGGATGCTCTTCGAAGCGGCTTCGCCCCTCACGGTCACGGATGGGTCTGAGGAGCCGGCATCGACGACCGATTGCATCAATATATTCTTCGTTCCTCTCCATCAACTAACTCCCGGGTGAACTCGCTCGACATTTCCTAATTCATGATTCGTGCCGGTCAAGCGGGACCCTTTTCAGGCGTGTTGAGCCATTTGAGCACAGCAATTTGCGGACAACAGTATCCAGAGGTGACAGCAGTGCCCGATTTCTCGGCGTCATAAGACTCTTTGGTAGGCAGTGGCATCCACGTAATGAAAACAGTCATATGGCTTGTGTCTTGCTCTAGCTGAACGGCACGGCGGATCGCCGCGAGCGAAGCATGTGGCGTATTCGGGCCCAAGGCACCTATCAGGTCTCCGGAAACCGGCGTTTCACGCCCGGCCCTCGTCACAAGGCTCGGCAAGGGAATTTTCAGCGGTGGCGGTCGAACAGATCGGAGGTATTGTACGTCTAAAGACCAGCAACAGATCATCAGTGTCGGAGACGCGAGGGGCGCGTTTGAAGCCTCGGTAGGGGCCTGAATACTCCGGCAAATCTGACACCTTCAGAGTACCGGCAGTTATGGGAGTATGATCATGGGAGTTGCACCTGTAATAGGCAAGCGCACTGAAACCCTGCGAGCCCTGCTCATACGCTTGAGGGACGAGACCTATACACGAGTTAGAGAATTCCGTCGCGATCAGAACGCGGAGGCTGAGCCTACGCCCGCGGACGAGATAGATCTTGCGCGTTCAGCTGCTGACGTCGAGACGCATGCCAGCCTTATTGAACGCGCCGAGGACCGGTTGCGACTTATTGACCAGGCGCTGTCACGGCTCGAACGGGGAACCTACGGAATCTGCGCCGAGTGCGGTGAGGACATTCCGGTAGAACGGATGAAGATTCTGCCGTTCGCGGCGTTTTGCGTCGATTGTCAGGAGGGCCGCAACCGGGGTCGGCGATGGGGCGCCGGCGGAACGATCGCGCCCTACGACCGCGAGTGGTCGCCGCCCGAGGAGATGGAAGAGCCGGGAGGACGCGATTACCGGCTCGCGCTGCCCGAAGAAAGCTCGACTATCCATTATGACGAGCCCTTCGGTCCCGAAGAAGCTCCCGAAGGCGAGGCGCCCAGGCGGCGTCGCGGGCGTCCGCGCAAGGTGCGCAAATAACTTAGGCATTTTACCCGAACCGCCTTCTCGCCGCTGGCCGGTTGTATCGCCCGTTTGGCGTATGGCCGGTCGGCGGCTAGGGTAAATATAGTCGGCTCGTCCCATTAAACGGGCGGCCGATAACGCTGGCCCGGCAGGAGAAGCGCATCCATGGCCGCTCGTCCGATTGCCAACGGCCTGATCTCGTTCGGACTCGTCTCGATACCGGTCAAACTGTTCGCCGCCACTCGTTCCCGGTCGATAAGCTTCCGACTTCTCCACGGCAAGGACAAAAGCCGCATTCAGCAACGCATCTACTGCCCGGTCGAGGATGCCATAATCGACCGAAGCGAACTGGTGCGGGGCTTCGAAGTCGAAAAGGGTGTCTTCGTCACTTTCACCGACGAGGAATTGGAGAAGCTCGAAGCCCGTGACGACCATGCGCTGGATATCAAGGAATTCGTTCCACTGGCCGAGGTCGATCCCGTCTATTTCGACGCCGCCTATCATCTCGGATGTGAGCCCGAAGCAGCTCGCGCCTACCGTTTGCTCGCGCGATCGATGGCCGAGTCGAAACGGGTAGCTCTGGGCAAGTTCACGATGCGTAACAAGGAATATCTGGTGCTGCTCAGGCCGTACGAGAAGGGCCTGATGCTGCATACGATGTATTACGCGGACGAGGTCGTGGCCGCGGAGGACGTCGGGCGGGGCGAGGAAGCCGCGGTCGATGAGCGTGAACTCGCCCTGGCAAAGCGGCTGATCGACGATT
>JBJKQX010000496.1:0-4799 GCA_046704965.1 Binataceae bacterium (SeqCode) | reverse complement strand
GAGTTTGCGGTCCTTCGTGAACCGCAAGTGAAACGTGTTTTGGTAGCGGTAGCGGCGATACCATGAATGACAGCTTGGCCCCATAGCGGACATCAGTTTGGTTCTACGGCAGATGTCGAAATTGCGTTCGAACAGGATGTCCCCGACCTGGTACAATGACAGCGTATACATATATATCGCCAACCACAGCTGGCGCGCAGGAGAGCATTCCGCCATCATGTGCAACTGGTGCCGCGTACAAAATCTCTGCCGAACATTAAAGAAGGGAAAATGCGATGAAAAGAATTACAACCATAATTGCCGCCATTTGCTTTACTTCTTGTGTATCGCCTGTCGCCACACCTGCTTGCGATCTCTTCGCGGTCGCTGTCAAACTGCTCTGAATTCATTGCAGAGTACGCGGCGCATGGCACCGCCGCTCGCGATGCAGCGCGATTATTTTACCATCTTCGGGTACTGAGTAAGGACATCCGTGTACTTACTATATATGTTATTCCTCCAATCGGTTCGCTCGCTAAAGAACTTCACGTAGCACCACAAAGAGGGGACGCGCCAGATGATCATTGAGGTGGTACCAACACCATGGTCTTCCTCAGGGTCTGAGGGTGATTCGCTATAGTACTGCCCCCGATAGGTGATTTTGAGGGCATCGAAGGTCCCGGCCGGAACCGTGATATTTCTCCATCCAACGACCTTGGCGACGAGATCGTAATGGCCACGGTAGCGAAGGCCTCGTGTCGTAAAAGACGCCCTCGCATGCCACGTCTTTCCGACAAGGAGCGGGAATGAATATATTCCCCCATCCGGAGAATAGCTTGTATCGTCCCACCTTATAGCGTTGAACTCGGGCGTGAGCGTGTTACGCCATCTTGTGATCCCAGTCGCGGCATTGATGCTGTCCACGTGGATAGTGTTGTCTGCCACTGCCGAGATCATGAGTACGTAACGGTAGGTGCCCGACCAGTGAGAAACCTTTCCGGTTTCTTTGTAAGAGCAGACATCTCCAACTTTCGTTTTTGCCGGATTTACGATGCCTGATTCTTGCGGCGAGCCGAATGTAGGTGCGGTGATTGGAATTAAGGCGGCAGATGCAAAAGCAGCCATCTTTATGATCCGTAGTACCATTTCGCCCCCCGAATTGATACGAATTGTTTTGGATTAACAGGGCTGGCTTGGCTGGACGGCTCCCGGCGATCAAACACTGGAAGCGGACAGTCACCTGCCTGACCTACACGAAGTAACGAAACGACGTCTCTTTCAGATCACCATCGCCGTACTCGTCCAGGATACCGCCGACCCTCCGGGCGAATGAGAGCGAGACCGGCCATTTGCCGCGGATATCGGCCGTGTTCCAGTTCATGCGCGTGAGATTGAGCACGTCCTGGGCGGCAGCGATGGGTCCTTCCGGCCCGATGCATCGCACCTCGAAGGGCTGCGGGACGTGAGGGCCGGGATAGGTGCCAAGCTCCGGCATGAAGCCCGAGGTGAAGAGGTAAGAGCGGTCCCCATTCACGGTGCAGACTGTGCCGACTTTCGGCGGATAGGACCCGTACCGAAGCAGGCGAAATAGGCTCGGCACTAGGGTAATCATTGAGACGATCGGCGTCTCTTTTAGAGCGGTGGTGAAGCCCGCCTGCTCAGCAGCATCGAAGAACGATGTCTTGTGCAGCACCACACGCAGTGGCGATCCGCCTGTACGCACCTCGTATTCCGCCAGCACTCGCTTCGTCAGGTCGAACGCCTGCTGTTCCGTCAAGTGGACGTTTCGCCCCTGATCGGGTTCGATCGGAACTCCCTCGCCCCGGATAGCAAAGCCTTCGCCCTCACTCAAGAAGGCCTGAGCCAGGCTCGACCGCACGATCGCGCGATGCGTCGTGCGCAGGTGGTGGAAGCTGATACCGACAAAACACGTATCCGGCCCAATGGGCGGTAGCCGCCACGGTACGCCGCCGGCCTTGTAGTAAAGACCGACGGAGAAGTTCCAGGCCCGGGTTGCTGGATCTTGGTTGCGCGCGCCGTCGCTGAGCAACGCCTCGGTGACCAGCTGAATGGGCAGGCGATGACGCAAAGCGTGTGCCTTTAAGGCGAGCCGCAGGTCTCTTTTCAAGAAGTCTTCAGGCGTCTCCTCCACATCGTCGAGCATGTCGAACAGGTCGAGCTGCCTGCTCGCCCGGACGCGCTGCAGCGCCTTCGCGCGTCGCCGCTCCGTATCCGTTGCTTTCCGTTCAACCGAGCTGACTTTTGTCAGAACTTCGTCGGGGATGCACATGAGCACGACGTCCGGTCGGTTCAGATCGCGCGACGCCAGACGGGTATGGGCGTCCGAGTAGATGTCGACTACGCGCTGGAAGGCACTGTACACATCTCCTTCCAGCGCGTGCGCTAGTTCATCGCCCTCTTCCATCGGGAAGGCGATAGACGAAGTCTCCGGACACACCAGGGTCTTGTGAAACGTTCCGGTGAAGCCGGGAAACGGCTTGCGAAGCGGGCTCGGCTCGCCGAGCACCGGGATATCCCCCGCGCATCGCTCTAACCAGCGCCGCGCCGCGTCCAGCTGAGCGGACGGCCCGATCAAACCGACATGCACGTGATCCTTGCGAGCGGATCCAAACCGGAGGTCAAAGGGACCGGCCGAGACTAGGCCCGCCTTCGGGTCCGTGCTCGTGCTCGCGCCACCAAACTGCAGTTTGGGTGGAGCGAGCTCAAGTATGGAAAGCTCAATGGTCATCGTCTGTGTCCGGTTGCGGCCCTTCTTCCTCCGGCCCTTCCGGATCTTCCGCGTCCGATGCTCCCGTATTGTCCGGCTCGTCTTCCTCCGGCTCGAGCGCCAGCTTTTCCAGCTCGACGTCCAGTTGGCGAAGATCGTCGTCAATCTCGTTCTCGAGTTCCGACGTTTCCTCAAATGCCGACGCATTGAACGAAATCGTCGGCGGCCGATGCGACAGCAGGATCGCCGGGGCGAAGCGAGCCAGATCGTTGGACGGTTCGTGCTCCAGCGGAAAGAGCCCTTCGGCTTCGCCAGAGAGCACGGCGACCCAGAACGACACGTCCTGGAGGACGGTCGGATTGAAATCGCGGGCGGCTCGCCTGGTGGAGAGCGAGTTGGTGCGCTCGCGGCTAATTGCCTTGCGCGCGCCGTCGCGAGTAAAGGCGTAGCCCGGCGTCAGGATGACCCCCCAATCTTGGGCGAAGCGCATCACGGAAAAGCTGACCGCCTTGTGCTCGTAGTAGACGATGTCGTCGCTGTCCCGCTTTCTGCGGGCTTTCACGACGGTACGCGTCGCTTTCCTCAGCCTGCCCTGATAGCTCAGCTTCCGCTCCGGCTCATCGCCGCGTGCAAAATAAGCTCGCCGGCGGTCGTACTCGATCTGCAAACCCCTGACGCGCAGGTGCTCGAACAATTCGTTATGCAATAGCTTCAGGAAAATGGGCTCGCCGAACGGTCTAGCCAGGAGTTCACCGATGTCCATTGTTTCGATGTCACCCTCTTCGAACGGTGTCACCATTGCGGAGGCGAGGCTTTCCAGGTCATAAAAAGAGAAAAACCGGCCATCGACGACGTGTCCCGGCGGCACTGCGAGATCGCCCGCGTCATTGTAAAAGCTCCGATTCGATTTCGCAGTTGTCCCAGCGTGCCAGACTTTCTCGGGCAAGGCCTCGATTGGCACAAGGTTCGAGGAATAGCGGACCGCCTCCTCGGTCAGCGGCAGCGCCGTATTGGTGATCTCGTCGACCGCCTCGGGACGTGCCTCCATCGCAACGATGAACTGCTGATTGTCTTCCGTCGGCCCGAAGTCGATGCTGCCATTATTGTTGACGGTCAGCACCACCATGTCCGAGAGGCCCGAACCCGCCCGGTCCATTTGCCCGCCGCCGTAGAAAAGGTCAGAAATTGCTGGATTGCGATAACCCTTGATCGCGCCGCGATGTTCGGTGATAGCCTGCTGGAAGGGCTGCCCTCCTACCTGCGCAGCGATTTCCGCGATCAAACCGCCCGGGCTGATGACCGTTATTGACTTGGGCTCCACTCGGATTTCGACCGGCTCATCGCGCTCATAGTCCCGATGGACAATGGCATTGACGATCATCTCCTTGACCGCCAGAGGGTGGTACGCGTTCACCGTCCGGGAAACTTCCGTCTTGAGCCGGAATTGGAAGTTTATCAGCGACAGCAGGTCCGTCAGCTCATCGAGCTGGCTCCATAAATTGCCGGTGATAGTTCGCCGAACCGTGTAGTCGCCCGGCTGCTCCGCCTCGTCCAGGTCGATATCGTCACCGAAGCGCCCCTTGAGCCAGTGTGCAGGGCCCGTAGCCTGGAACTGGACGCGCGCCTGCGCGAACTGCTCCGACGGGTTGCCGGAGAACAGCAACCATCCGGCCAGCGTCGGCACCTTGTCGTCGCCGATCGGCCGGACAAGGTCGAGCCGATCCATCATCTGCTCGATCCATGTGTCGTCAATGGCGCTGGGGCGCCACATATCCGTTCGCTCGGCATATTGGCCGAGCCGAGCCAGGAGCAGGGAACGCTCAAAACCCGACACGGCGAATCCGGCGAGCGGCCGCATGTCGGCCGGCATTCCGACCGCGCTATACCCCGACTGCCGGCGGGTCGGCCGCGCCCCGGCTGCGGTCATGCTCGCCAGCAAATCCTTCTCGAAGAGGTCATCAAACCCGGCTCTTTTGAATTTTGAGTGGGCTACGCGGCATGGGGGTTGATTTTCGTGAAGTTGAGTTTTCCCGCGATGAGGAAAAGAACGGTCCTCATGGTGTTGAATCGCGTATAGCCGCGGGCCTTGCGT
>JBJKQX010000495.1:0-3460 GCA_046704965.1 Binataceae bacterium (SeqCode) | reverse complement strand
GGGTGGGGCACTCGAGTTCTACGACTTCGTCATTTTCGTCTTCTTTACCGGCGTCATCGCGCGATTGTTCTTTCCCCCGGACACGCCGGACTGGTTGCGCACCCTGCAGGCCTTCGGCCTGTTCGCCGCCGGCTATCTCGCCCGCCCGCTGGGCGGCATCGTGATGGCGCACCTCGGTGACCGCCACGGCCGCAAGCGCATGTTCCTGTTCAGCGTGCTGCTGATGGCGGTACCGACGCTCGCGACCGGCTTACTCCCCACGTACGCCGTGCTGGGCATGCTGGCCCCGTTGCTGATGCTCGCTCTGCGCATCTTCCAGGGCCTCGCCGTCGGAGGCGAGATACCCGGGGCCTGGGTATTCGTAGCCGAACACGTGCCGGCCAATCGTGTCGGCCTGGCCTGTGGCGCAGTGACTGCGGGCTTGACCGGCGGTATTTTGATCGGCTCGCTGGTCGCCGGCGCCGTACATGCGTGGTTCACACCGGCGCAAGTCTTGCCGATCGGTTGGGGCGTACCGTTCCTCAACGGGCTCGTGTTCGGTCTGCTGGCCATGCGGCTGCGTCATTATTTGGCCGAGACGCCGGTGTTCGAGGAATTGCGGCGTCGTCAGGCGCTCGAGCAGCGGTTGCCGCTGCACGTGGTACTGAGCGAGCACCGCAGCTCGGTCCTCCGCTCGATGGCGTTGACGTGGATGCTCACCGCCGCGATCGTGGTGGTGATCCTGATGCTGCCGACCTTGGCACAAAAAGCCTTCAGCATTGATGCGATCGTGGCCCTGCACGCCAATACCTGGGCCACCGTGGCGATGGCCGTGGGCTGCATCGGCTTCGGCTGGCTGGTCGATCGGATTGGCCTCGGCGTGACATTGTCGCGCGGCAGTTTGGCGCTGTTGCTGGCCACCTACGCGCTGTTCGCCGACCTTCGAGCTGGCGGCCCGCGCCTGGATGTCTGGTACGCGCTGGCAGGCCTGTGTGTGGGTGTGACTGGTGTCGTTCCCGTCGCTCTGGTTCGCGCCTTTCCCGCACCCGTGCGTTTCTCCGGCATTTCCTTCTCCTACAACATCGCCTACGCTGTGTTTGGGGGCTTCACCCCTCTCGTGGTTTCGATCTGGATGCATCGGCAGGTGTTGGCGCCCGCCTATTACGTTGCCGCACTGTGTCTGCTGGGCATGGGGCTCGGGACGGCAAAAATGTTCGCACGAGACGCGCTTCAAGACGAAGCACGAGCGCGTAATCTGTACTATTGAGAAATGCGTAAGTGAGTGACACTTTTTGCGCTGCTTGCGGTCCAAGTACCCGGAATGGTTACATTCGTCGAGCTTGATGCCACGCAATATGAGGAGACGACTCGTCCCGACATCACCCCAGTCCTATTCGTCAGTTAGATACCGATACTGTTCTTCGCTGAGCGGTACTACGCTTAATCTGCCCTGACGCACCAGCGGGGAGTCGCGGAAGAGCAGACTGGCTTTGATCTCCGCCAGCGGCACCGCCCTCGGCAGCCGTCTCGCCACTTTGATTCTCACAGCCGGCTCCTCGTCCTGTGTTCCACGTACTGATTTCACGCTCGCGGTGCCCACCGCGCTTCGCACGGTCGCCGTCTCGTAGATCACCAGCTTGTCAGCGGGTTTCATCCCACGCAGAAACTTGAGCGCCACCGGATTGGCGACCCCATCCCAAACCGTCTCTCTGTCACGTGAAAGATCCGCAAAGGAATATCCAGACGGCTCTGTCTTAAGCAGATAGTAGGCGTACATGTTGTCTCCTACTTGTACTTCGAAATTCAATCAATGCGGCAGTTCGTTCAGCAATTATCGCAATCGCCAGCCGATCGAGAAATCCATGTTAATCATGGCAGGGCCGTTCGAGTTCGAACGCTTCCCCGGCAGGACTTCGGGCGGGCCGGAGCGCGTGGGAAGCGCCCTGCTCGGGAGTGCGAGACCCGTGCGAACCTCGCCCCGTTGCCTCTTCACGGAAAGCCGCTCCACCGGCCGGGCCCGAAGAATTTGAACTCACGCTTAGGGATTCTACGCGTGAACTCAATGCCGGCTATCGGTAGCGCATTGAAGACGGCCACATGGAAACTGCCGTACAGACTCGCTGACGGTTCGGTCGATGAGCGGCATTTGCCTGGGGCAATCCGCGCGGTTCTCAGCAATTATCGCGGCACCCACATAAAGGCGATTCCAGAAGCGGCTATTGGCGATGTGCTCGTGCGGCTCGGTAGGGCTGCCGCGGAGATCCGCAAGCTTCCCGGTCAGACACCGAAACCGCTTCAAAGCTACCAACAGCTCTATGATGCTTTGCACCAGATGCAGCGCCTCGCAGTGCTATCCCCCTAACGTGCGGGTCTAGGCCCCTGAAGGCACCAGAACCGACATCGTCAGTGGGTGCAGTCGATAGTGAAGGGGTCTCGACGATGCGAATCCTCGCAGAGTGTATTGCGCTGCTCGTTGGCGTGATGGTGACAATCAACGGCGCTCTGATGCTGACGTCGCCCCGTCGCTGGTTCAGTGCTCCACCCTGGCTCGCGTATCACGGTTCGCTTACTGAGAACAAGTATGCGGCCGGTTGGGGAGGGTTGCAGGTGCGCCTCACCGGATTATTAACGCAAATTGCCATCGGATGGGTTTTGTACGAGTTCCTCGTGCGATGAGCCCACGGCGTGGAACCGCGGGAGCAGGCAGGCTCGATGAGAATATTATTTATATTCAATGAGTTAATGGTGGCCAGGGGTGGAATCGAACCACCGACACGCGGATTTTCAGTCTTCGGTCCCGTCATATACAGGTGTTCATACCAACTTACTGACATTGCGAAGTATCTATTTTCCTAGCTTTTCCGTGAATTCCCGATATTAAGAGTAATTACACGGATTGCGTCGCGACGTTGCCAAGCCGCTGCCAAGCGTTAGCAACGATCCGAGCATCCGGAGAGGGTATTCATGGACACAAAGCGTTTTTCGTTCACCGCCGCGCGGCTGCAAGCCGTCCCGGTTCCGAGCACCGGAGCGGTTCAAGTATACGACGAGGCGACGCCCGGACTGGCCCTGCGGGTCACGAAGGCCGGAGCCAGGACGTTCGTGTTGTTCCGTCGCCTGAATGGCCGGACGGTGCGGATGAAGCTCGGCTCTTTCCGCAGCATGTCCATACCGGACGCGCGGAAGGCTGCCCTGCAAATCACCGGCAAAGCGGCAGCTGGCGTGGACGTTGTCGCAGAGCGAGCTGCGGCCCGCGCCAGGGGGCGCACCGTGGGCGACGCGTTCGCCACGTGGCTGGCGTTCGCCAAGCATCGCAAGCGGTCCTGGGAGGACGATAAGCGGCTCTGGGAGCTTTGGATTGAGGGCAAGCCCGAGCACGCGAGGGGACAAAGCAGCAACGGTGTAGTGGCAACGGAGCGCGGCAGCCGGAGATCGTTCCCATCGTTCGCGAAGCGTCCGCTGCGCGAGGTTACCACTGGCG
>JBJKQX010000494.1:0-2716 GCA_046704965.1 Binataceae bacterium (SeqCode) | reverse complement strand
GCCTGAGGGCCATCCAGTCGAAGCAGATTGTCGGCGAGTACGGCTCGAAGGAGTAAACTATGCAGGGCGCTGTTTTCCCCAAGAGGGAGCATTTGGGGACCGCATACGCGGGAAACGCTGAGTGGGTTCAGACCCGCGACGAGAATGTCATCTCACTCGAAGCGTATACCGACGCAACGGCACTGTGTAGTCTCTCGACGGCCGAGACCGCCGAGGTAGATCTCAGTTTGTTTGCCGAGGAGCCGTCCCCCGGAAGAGCGCAACTCCTGGTCGTTCACGGCGCGGGAACCGGAAAGTGGCTCAGGCGCCTCGACGAGCTTGCCAGCCTCGAACGTGACTGGGACTCCTACGGAAGCGAGGCGCCATCGAAGACTGCTCTCCTAGGTGCTCGGTCGGTCATCGCAGATGTAGCGAGTATAGTACCGGAGGACCGTGGCCTTCCTTTTTTCATCGGCCCATTATCAGGCGGGGGGGTCCAAATCGAGTGGAAGGGTGAGTCGGATTCAATTGAAGTTGAAGTCGCTGCGGACGGTGCCCTCAGTTGTTTGATAACAAGGGGCAGTGGGCCGGAGCGTGCTCTTGAAGAGCACGACGACGTCCGCCACGCGGAATTGATAGAATTGATCTGCTCCGTTGTCCAGTGACAAGGCCAGCGTCGTCACAGTCCGGGACGAGGATTATGTCTACCGACGCCTGGCTCTTAGTTCGCACATAAAGCCCGACGGGACCGTTGCGTCAAATGCATACAAACGGAGCGGAGCGCCCGATCCCGAGCCGTCCGTGGATCTTGCGAGCCTTACGACGCCCGAGGAATGCGTAGCGAGGGCCGGCCGGGACGGCTTCGTCGCCGGCGTTCTCAGCGTGGCGGAGCTTAGAGCCAAAGGCTTTGAGGTTCGGCACGTGCCGTTGGACGACAATCCGGCCCACTGCCTCATAGCGGGGAACACGTCCAAGACGACCTGTAAAATCCTCGCGGAATGTACAACCCTAGTAACCGCAGCTGAGACAGAATAAGGGTCACGCGCATTTTCGTGCCGCGCTCATGTGGTCGTGGTATCGCAAGTGGACGACGAAGACCAGGAATGAGCAGAGCATATCAGGTCAGATCGCGGGTGATTCGTTTCCTCAGCGGGCGGAAAATTTGCGGTTCTTGCCTTCCTGATTGGCTCGGTGTTAGTTGGCTAATCTTTTGCCTGCGGAGTCTGACGGCTCAAAGTTCTTGCATTGACCGTTTTACGAGAGTTACGTTAGGCAATTGCAAGTCACACTGACCCTGGGGGGCGTGACGGCATTTGAGGGCAACGAGAAAATGAGAGTGGGGCAGCAGGGCGACCTGCGGCGTTTGATGCCGCGCGTGCTTATCGCTGACGCCGAGCAATCGCAGGCGAGACAGGCGGCCGTCGTTCTGCGCGAGGCCGGATACGAGTGCCTGACCTTCTTCGATTCCGAAGAGGCTTTGGAGGAACTCGAACAGCAGCGCGAGCAGATAATCGTCGCTGATCCCGCCGTTTTCAGCCTGAGTGCGTCGGAGCTTGCCTCGCGCGTTCGTCACAAATCTCCCGGCACGGTTCTTATACTGCTCGCTTCGACACCAACCGTTTCCACGGCGGCGGCTGCTATCCGTCGCGGTGCGTTCGACTACCTGACCAAACCGATCAATGGCGACGAGCTGACTTCGGTAGTCGGCAAAGCCGTCGAGATGGGCGGGCTCAGGCGTGAGAATCGACTCCTTCAGGAACAGCTCGCGGTTGCCAGGATGGCTGCCGCGTTTGTCGCTGAAAGCCCGCTCAGTCGTGAGCTTGCGTCCACCATCAGGCGTGCCGCGGCGGCACCTTCGCCCGTCTTGATCGAAGGCGAAAGCGGCACAGGCAAGGAACTAGTGGCGCACATGCTCCATCACTGGAGCAATCGAGCACACGGCCCTTTCGTCAGAATCGGGTTCAAATCTCTTGCGGCCGGCGACATCGGCCCCGATGCGTCGCGGACCGATTCAACGAGCGGCGCTTTCGCGCTTCTTTCCGCATGCGCTGAACGAGCCAGAGGCGGAACGCTCTTTCTTGATGAAGTCGGCGAGGCTTCGAGGGAGTTCCAGGCCGCTCTGCTCAAGCTGATCGGCGAGGGCGCGGGCGTGAGCCGTCGGGAAAAGCGCGACGGCACTTCGGTTCGAATCGTGGCCGCGACCAATCGCAATCTCGCATCCGCCGCGGCAGCCGAGCTGTTTCGTCCCGATCTATATTTTGAGCTGAACGTTATCCCGATTCATCTCCCGCCGCTTCGTGAACGTCGCGAAGACATCGCGCCGCTTGCGCGTCATTTCCTTTCGCTCCAGGCGGCGGAAAGCGGACGCTCGCTGGTCCTGACGGCGGAAGCGGAGCGGGCGCTGGTCGCTCATTCATGGCCGGGCAATGTGCGCGAACTTGAAAGGACGATTGAGCGGGCGGTCGTGATGGGCACGGTCGATCGGATTTCCGCCGGGGTTCTCGGAATCGCTACGTCGCGTCCGGAAGAGCGTACCAACCCCGTCGAGCGTGAATCGGAAAGGGCGGAAGTCGAGCCCGAACGGGTCGATGAGCGGACGAAGGCTGAAGCCTCCGCGCCACCGCCGAGCGAGCAGGCCCGAGCTTCTTCGACGGATACGAGCGCGGGCGCGGCATCCACTGCCGAGGCGGCCGAGCCGGCACCGACCATCGCGATTCAGGCGGAGATGGATTCAGGG
>JBJKQX010000493.1:0-8644 GCA_046704965.1 Binataceae bacterium (SeqCode) | reverse complement strand
CACAGCGATTACCCTGACGCAGTTGTTCGGAGGTCTGTTCAAGGCAACTGTCTACGGCGCGCTGATTGCAATTGCCGGATGTCTGAGTGGTATGCAGTGCGGCAGTAGTGCGTCTGCTGTCGGCACCGCGACGACCCGGGCCGTGGTAAGCGGGATCGTCATGATCGTTGCGGCATGCGGTTTGTTCGCGGTGGTGTTCAATGTCCTCGGAATCTGACATCAGGCCCGCAAGTGGGCCGACCGAGTCGGCGCTGCACGCTCCTGGTCAGCGTGCGCCTCATATTACGGTCCGAAACCTGACGATGGCCTTCGGGGATTTCGTGCTGATGCGCGATCTCAACTTCGTGGTTCGTCACGGAGATATCTTTGTGATTATGGGCGGCAGCGGATGCGGCAAGAGCACGCTGCTCAAGCATTTGCTGGGTCTTATCGAGCCCGCCAATGGCGAGATTTTCTACGACGGCTTCAATTTCACCACGGCGGACCCGGACGCGAGAGAAAGCATGCTTCGACGCTTCGGTGTCCTCTACCAGAAGGGAGCGCTGTGGAGCTCCATGACACTTGCGGAGAACGTCGGACTGCCGCTCGGCGAATTCACCCGCCTCACGTCGGCCCAGATTCGTGAAGTGGCCTGCCTGAAGCTCGCGCTGGTGGGGCTCAAGGGCTTCGAGGATTACTATCCCAGCGATATCAGCGGAGGCATGCAGAAGCGTGCGGCGCTGGCCCGGGCGATGGCACTGGATCCCGAGATTCTGTTCTTCGACGAACCGTCCGCGGGGCTCGACCCGATCAGCTCCAGCCTTCTTGACGAGTTGATACTGGAACTGCGCGAAAGCCTCGGCGCGACGATAGTCATTGTGACTCATGAACTTGCCAGTATTTTCACGGTCGCCGACAATTCCATATTTCTGGATACCGACAGCCGCACGGCTATCGCCAGTGGCGACCCCAAAGAGTTGCGGGCCCATTCCCCCGATCCCAGGGTGCGGAGGTTTCTGAGCCGGGGGCGTGAAGGCGAAGACGCCGAGGCGCAAGACAATGGCCAAACGAGCTAATCCCTCAGTAGTGGGCGGTTTCGTAGTCGGCGGCATAATCCTGGTTATGGCGGCGATTCTGGTGCTTGGGTCCGGTCAGTGGTTTTCAACTCGCCGCCAGTTCGTGTGCTTCTTCAGTGGCAACGTGAACGGACTCAAGGTAGGGGCTCCGGTCAAGATAAGGGGCGTTCCAATTGGCTCCGTTGTAGCTATTCGGATTAATCTGCCCGGGGTCGAGAGGCCGGAAATCACGACAGTTGCCGAGGCTCGCGCGGTTCAGGTTCCGGTGATAATCGAGTTGGATGAAAGCCAACTTTTGGCGCTAGGCGCAAGGCGCAAGATCCTGAGGCCTGAGCAAGTGCGCCGGCTGATCAAGGCGGGACTTCGGGCGCGGCTCAGCACCGAAAGCCTGTTGACGGGGCTGCTCTACGTGAACCTGGATTTTCTTCCCGGCACTCCCGCGAAGATGGTGCTGAAGCCTGGCGAGACCAAGTATATCGAAATTCCAACGGTGCCGACGCAATTCGAGGAACTGCAACAGGCGGCGACGAGCGCCCTTGCAAAGTTGGACAAGATTGACCTTGCGGGACTGGTTACCCAGCTCAAGGAAGCCGCTGCCTCAATGAAGGACCTCGCGAAGTCCAAGGAACTTCAAGAAGCCTTGGTTACGCTTAACGGGACGCTGAAAAGTCTCCACAAGACTTCCCGTACAGCCAGAGAACAGGTTCTGAGGCTGCGGAAAAACGCTCAGCCTCTTGTAGCCAGCCTGACGAAGACATCCGATCAGGCTCAGCTCGCGCTGGAGCAAATGCGAGCAACGCTGCTAACCATGCAACATACCGTCGATGAGAATTCTCCGCCGATGTATAACCTTTCGCGCGCGGCTCAGAACCTCTCGCAGGCGTCGCGAGCTATCCGCGATCTGGCGGTCGAGCTGCAAAGAAATCCGAGCATCTTGGTTCGGGGAAAATATATTCCGCAAAACGAAAAACCGGTCACGGAAAACCCGCGATGAATAAGAAGTTGAATACTGCCGTGCTGTTTCTGGCTGTGATCGTTTCAACCGCTGGATGTGGCGGTGTTCTGGCTCCGCAGCCGGACCGCGCCCGGTTTTTCGTGCTGACCAGCAGCAGCGGGAGCGCCACGCCGAGACCTGCCGTTCCCGGCCTCAATAGCAAACAACTGTCCGTGGGTGTGGGACCTGTGAACATCCCCGAATATCTACAGAGACCCGGCATCGCAACTCGCGTGGGGCCCACCCGGGTGGAGTACTCGCAAACCAACCAATGGGCTGAGCCTCTCGACCAGTGCTTCCCAAGGGTACTGGCTCAGGATCTCTCAAGTTCGCCGGCAATCAGTCGCGTCGTTACGTATCCGTGGTTCAGAAGTACTCATGTAGATTTCCAGCTTCAGGTAAACGTTCGACGGTTCGAATTGAACAATCACAGGCAGGCTGTCCTCGATGCGCACTGGGCAATTGAGAATCCGAACACCGGCAAGATCCTCGAATCGGGCTTCATAACTGAAACGCATCCTGCCGGATCGGATGCCGGTACCGCGACGGCTGCGCTCAGTCATACGCTTGGTGCGATGGCTGACAGTCTGGCCTCACGAATCGTCTCCCTTTCGGAGACGCTCGACGCAAGCGGAAAAATCGGTTCGCGATGAAACGCGTTCGCGCCGAGGCCGTGGACCGCGGTTCTCTCGGTGCGCGAACAAACGTTGGACCAAAGGCCGATTTGCGCTTGCTCAGCCGAAGCGCTCTAGTGATGGCAGGAGGGATCGCCCCGCACGATATTCTCGGATCTGTCCGGGTACGGAATCCGGGATCTACCACTGACGTCTTGCCGGCCTGTCGATGCGTGGGATCCTTCGTATTTCGGTTTCGTCGGAGCAACACGATGAGCGACCGGGAATTCGACTGGTTCGCCATCGGTCTTGCGATCGGGATGCTTCTCACGGCTGTCGCTACGTGGCTGATCGCATGATGTGATAAGCGCTCGGTCGCAAAACCGCGACTTGGGGCGGCTGCGGTCCAGGCAGATCGCCCGCCATGTTTCGACTCGCTAAACAAATCGAGTCGCTCGTGACGTCGAGGTGTCAGGGCTGTCCGGAAGCGCGCGCGAGTTGGAGCCGCGCTGTTTGAGTCGCCCGTTGTTGTACACGATTTGGAAAGGACTACGAGTGTTTGCGCGGAACATCATGCTTCCAAAATATGTTGTTGCCATCGACTTCACGCGGACTGCCGGGCGATCGCAGGTACGAACTGACTAATCACGTCTCAGTGATGTCCGTTGCGATTGTTTGCTCGTTGCTTGTAATCACCGTGTGTGCGTGGGACTCGGCTCTGTATGCCCAGGCAGGCTATACAGCGCAATTGGACATGGAGCGGGACTTCACCGACCCTCTTACGACTCTGCCTCAGTTGGTTGTGCGGGACGCCTACACCCTAGCCATGTATGGTACTGACGTTCAAACCAATCTGGCGCTAGTGCGGCCGATTATCCCGCGCATACCGCCACAGACGTTGCTTCCTTTCCCTCAATTGGTCAGACCCACGATCGGACTTGTGACGGTCCCCGACCCAAGAGGCGGTAGTCGGACCGAGTTCGGTGACCTGCCTGTCTTCGATGTGGCGGTTTTGCCATGGCCGGGCAGAAAAACCGGGCTCTTGCTCGGTCTTGGCCCCACGTTTGTGTTTCCGACTGCGTCTGACAAAAGTGCGGGACAGGGGGCTTGGCAGGCAGGTCCCGCTTTTGGCGCGATCTACACGGGAATTCCATGGTTCCTTG
Organism: Binataceae bacterium (SeqCode); assembly: GCA_046704965.1. Classification (GTDB taxonomy): domain Bacteria; phylum Desulfobacterota; class Binatia; order Binatales; family Binataceae; genus DTIX01. The sequence continues at coordinate 4,818 of JBJKQX010000493.1, read as the reverse complement.
TAGGGGTCATTATTCAGAATCCGATATCATTCGCGTACACGTCGCCGAATCGCCGTCCTCAGAGCACGCTTCAAATCCAACCGATATTGGCGATTCATTTGTTCGGCCCATGGTACCTGAGATCCGCCGAGGCGAACTGGACTATCGACTGGCACCATAATTCTCCGACTCTAATACCTCTCAGCCTTGGAATCGGTCGCACGTTCGTGCGCCCGGGGCTGCCGCCGATGAGTTTTTTCGTGACGGGGCAGTGGATGGCGTATCGGCAGTTTGCCCCGGTCGCTCAGCACACCACAATCAATTTCGGTATGACTATCGCGTTCCCGGGACTGAGAAAATTGTGGCGGCGTCCATGACAGGGCAGGGACGCCGCCATTCATTAAGGGCAGATATCGATGGACCTGTGCGTCAGATGCGACCCTCGTACTTCTTGAGTGCTGCCTCGCGAAGTTTGGGGATGTGGCGCGTCGGGAACAGGTCCTTGGTGCCTTTGTAATCACGCAGCACCTGGCGGGCGAGCGTGACTTTGTGGACCTCCGTCGGCCCGTCGGCAATTCCCATCACGAAGCTCTCGACAAGTTGCTCCACGAACGGCATCTCGTCGGTGACGCCGAGGGAGCCGTGCAGCTGGATCGCACGCGAGACCACGTCGTTGAACACCTTCGGCATCGCCGCCTTGATCGCCGAGATATCCTTGCGCACTTTCAGGTAGTCCTTGTACTTGTCGATTCGCCACGCGGTGCGCAATACCAGCAGGCGGAACTGTTCCATCTCGATCCAGGAGTCAGCGATCTTTTCCTGCACCATCTGCTTGTCGGCAAGCAGCGACCCCTGCGTGCTGCGCGAGAGTGCGCGCTCGCAGATCATGTCGAACGCCCGGCGGACCTGACCGATGGTCCTCATGGCATGGTGGACGCGTCCGCCTCCAAGCCGCGTCTGCGCCACCGCGAAGCCGCCGCCCCGTTGTCCGAGAAGATGATCCTTGGGCACCTGCGCGTCCTGATAACGGACGTAGCCGTGAGTGCCCTTTTCCTCGTTGGTTCCGACCTTGACGTTGCGCACGATGTTGACGCCGGGAGTCTCGATCGGGACCAGCAAGGCGGACTGGCGTTTGTACGGTTCCGCGTCGGGCTCCGTTACTACCATCGCGATCAGAAACGATGCGAAGTTCGCGTTTGAGGAAAACCACTTCTCGCCGTTGATAACCCAGTTGTCGCCGACGAGTTCTGCGCGAGTCGTGAAAACCTTGGGATCGGCTCCGCCGTGCGGTTCCGTCATCGAGAACGCCGACACGATTTCGTTATCCAGAAGCGGCTGGAGGAAGCGCTTTTTCTGTTCCGGCGTCCCGTACTTGGCGAGAATCTCGGCGTTGCCCGAGTCCGGCGCCTGGCATCCGAACACCGTGGGCGCGAACCGCGAGCGGCCCAGAATCTCATTCATCAGGGCGAGCTTCAGTTGACCGTAACCCTGACCGCCGAGTTCCGGCTCCAGATGGCAGGCCCACAGTTTTCGTTTTTTGACCTCCGCCTGCAACGGCCTGACCAACGCGTTGCGCTTTGGGTCGCGCACGTCGTACGGGTTGTCGAGCACGTAATCGAGCGGTTCCACTTCGTCGCGTACAAACTGCTCGATCCAGTCCAGTTGCTTTTGAAATTCGGGTTCTGTTTCAAAATCCCAGCTCATTCTTAGTCCTCCATGCCGAGGGTCTTTCTCTATATTCCAGCGCGCGGATGCCTCGCGCGATCAGGAAGCGCGCGAATTGTCGCCGATATGGCAATCTTTTGCCAGAGCCGGAGCCCTATCGTTCGGTTGTCACGGTTGGGCAAGCGCGTTACACGGGATTCTGCCGGGGGAAGCGGCACGAGACGGAAAAGTGGTAAATTCGGGTTCCTGGAAGGGCGCAAGAGGAGAACGGCATGATGGATCGTTCGGTCGCGATCGCGGCGGTATGGCGATGTCGTCGATGCGGCGCGCTTAGTGCGGGCGCTTCGATGGCTGTGGCGGATTCACCCGGTCGTGAAGTCGCTGGCGCCGAACTCGGCGATCTGCCCGTTGTGGAAAATACGCCGAACGTGCCGAGGCTTGATGAGCGGCTGCTAAGATGCCCGGCGTGCGGATCGTCCGGCGTCGCGATCCCGGTCGAAATCCTCGACGCCAAATATTTGCGGTGACGCGATAAAACGGAACTCAGGCCTGTGCGCAAGTCGAACAGTCGGATAGGACTCACGACACAGGCCTGACAAACTGTCAGAACGACAATGTCGCGGCGCCCTTGACTATAAGCTCGTGCATCCCGCTTGCCCCCGCGATCGTCACGCCGTCGATGAGGTCGTCTTGTTCGTAGCCCCGGCCCTTTACGCAAGGCGTGCACGCCCAGATCGTGCCTCCGCGTCGGATGAAATCGGCGACCAGGTCGTGGAGCGAGTCGAGCGGCTTGACGTGCGCGGAATCAATTGCGCGCTTGCGGGCGAGATCGACGCCGGAACTGGTCAGAAAGATTGACACTCTGAGCCCGGCGGTCAGTCCGCCGTTGGCAATGGTGAATGCGACCGAAGAAAGTTCGTGATCGACGCCGTGGGTGACGACCACTACGAGATTCCGTGGATTGTCCATCGTAATTTCCTCCCTGAAGCTCGGGTATGCACCGTCAGTCGAGGCGGCGCGACTCGACCGGGTGTCTGTCTTTTTTTGAAGCTCCCGCCTTTTTTAAAGACGGACAGGCTGCGCCGAATTTCTATTTCCAGACTGACCACGTGGATGCCTGGAAGCCATGTCCAAAGCTCTTCACTTCTTGTCCGAGCGTCCGAAAGTGGGCTAGCTTTCGACACCAAGCCTCGATGGGGACAAAAAAGAGGGTCTTGAAATGGATGTACTGTCGGACATTCTGAGAACCGCACGTGTCTCCGGATCGGTGCTCTTTCGGGCGGAGTTTCGAGCTCCATGGTCGCTCTCCGCACCGCACAGTTGCGAATTTGCGGAGATGTTCATCCCGTCAGCAAAGCGGATGATCCTGTTCCACATTGTCGCGGAAGGAACATGCTGGGCGGAGTGCGATTCGTGTCCACCTGTCGAACTTTGTGCCGGCGACGTACTCGTGCTGCCATACGGCGACGGCGTGGTCATGAATGACCAACCGCGTCGCGAGTCCGAACCGGTGCTGCCGTTGCTGCCGCCACTTCCATGGTCGAAGCCGCCCGTGGTGCGCTATGGCGGGGACGGCGCCATGACGGACATTCTCTGTGGTTTCCTGCACGCCGACGAAGTGCCGCTGCATCCTCTTCTGGCAGGTCTGCCATCGATGTTCCGGGTCCGAACCGTCGACGCATTCCCAAGACTACATTCAATCGTCCGCTACATGCTGGAAGAAGTTCGGTCCGAGCGCGCGGGCGGTGCCTGTATGATGAATCGCCTGGCCGAAATCATGTATGTCGAAATTCTTCGTCATTACATGGAAGAACAGTCCGGTGAGATCCTGAAGCCCCTTTCGTCGCTCAAGGATCCGCTCGTAAGTCGCGCGCTATCACTAATTCATGGCGAGCCGGGGCGGAACTGGACGGTCGATACACTCGCGCGAGGGGTCGGAGCCTCGCGTTCGGTACTCGCGGAGCGGTTCACTACTATCGTTGGCCATCCTCCGATGACGTACCTGGCTCGATGGCGCGTGCAGCTTGCGGCGCGACGTCTCGACGAGACACATAATTCGATCGCCGCTATCGCGGCCGAAGTTGGCTATCAATCCGAATTCGCTTTCAGCAAGGCCTTCAAACGGCACGTGGGAGAACCGCCCGCCTCGTGGCGTCGACGAAGATATGCAGTCGTCTAACTATTCGCCTCGCGCCGGTAAACTCGCGGTGCGCCATAGCCGGTCCTACTGCTGGTCAGCGGCGCTGCGCTCCGCACTTAACAGGCGCGCCTTGTCCTGCGGCGTAAGTACCGGCGGCTTGACCTCGAATGTCAGCTTGTCGATCTTGCCGGTGAACTTGAACGGCACATGATAATCCTGGTCGTCCACGGGCGTGCCGGTGTCGGACCCGATATCAAAGGTTTCGTCCCACGGCATGATCAGCGGGATCGTGCGCTTTAGTTCATGGGTGGCAACAACTTTGCCGTCCACTTTGAACACGCCGACGCCGCCGCGACCGATGCCGCTGAGATTGTTGTACGCGAGAGTCGCGAGGCCAAGTCCATCATACTTGAAGTCGAACTCGATAGTGTGTTTGCCGGGCGAGAGCGGCTCAGCACCCTCCCATCGCACGCGCTTCAGGTCGAGCAGATTCCACAGAAAGACCGGCTTGCTCTTGAGCAGATATAGTCCGTAGCCCCCGAAACGCCCACCGTCGGTAACGATCATGCCGTCGGCGCCGCCCTTGGGCACGGTGACCTCCGCCCGGACGCTATACGACGTGTCGAGGAGATCGGGCGCGGTGCCGCGCGGGATACCAGTGATCGGTCTGCCGGAGTAATTGAAAACCGTCCGGCCGCCTGAAATGGAAGGACGCGGAGTGACCAATCGAGTCGCAACGGAAGCATCCAGCGGGAACACTTCATACCTTTCGAACTGCTCGAACATCAGCTTCTTCATTTCCTTCACTTTCTCAGGATACTTGATCGCCACATCAGTGTACTGAGTCCAGTCATGACGGACGTCGAAGAGTTGGAACTTGTAAGCGCTCGCGGGGTCCAGAATTGCTGTACCCACCAGCTGCCACGGCGGGCGGATGGGTACTGCGCTCAGCATCCAGCCGTCATGATAGAGCCCCTGCACACCCATCATCTCGAAGTATTGTGTATGGTGCCGCGACGGCGCATCGGCGTCGG
>JBJKQX010000492.1:0-5356 GCA_046704965.1 Binataceae bacterium (SeqCode) | reverse complement strand
ATCCAAAGCTCGCATCGCCGGCCGCATCACCGTCCGCCACGCCTCAGGCTTCGGCCCCGGCCGCGGCCCCGAAACTCAAGATCAAGCGCATCAACAAGGTCTTCTATCTGACCCATAACTCAGCGGTTTATGAGCAGCCCGACACGTCCAGCAAGGTGCTCGCCCACGTCCATCGCAGGGGTTACGTGCGCGTAGTCGGCATCACCCGTGGATGGCTCCAGATAAAGCTGCGTGATGGTACGATCGGTTTCATTCCGGTCAGCGCGGCAGAATAGCAAACGTAGCGGCGCACGACGGCGGCAGAGTTCGAACACTCGGTCGCTGCTTCCGTCGTCTCCCGCCGCGAGTCGAACGTCAGATTGGGGAGAGAACGATGGCTAGCGTCGAAATCGCAAGTCAGGAAGTGACCTTCGCGGGCAAGGCCTGCCAGATAAACGCCTACGTCGCCGAGCCTCAAGGCGGCGGCCCGCGTCCCGTGGTCATCGTGGTTCAGGAATGGTGGGGGCTGAACGACAACATCAGAGATGTCGCGCGCCGCTTTGCCCGCGAGGGCTACTTCGCCGTCGCGCCGGACCTTTACTCGCGCCAGCAGCACAAGGTCACGACCGATCCCAACGTCGCCGCGCAACTGATGGGCGGGCTCAAAAAAGAGGACGGCGTCGAGGACCTGAAGAGCACGATTGAGTGGATTCGCGCCCGCAAGGGCACCGCGACGTCGAAAATTGGCGTCACCGGATACTGCATGGGCGGAAGTTACGCGATGCTGCTTCCGTGCGAGTCGAAGGAAATCTCCGCCGCGGCGCCTTTTTACGGCGAGGTACCGTCTGACGAAAAGCTCGGCGCCGTCAACTGCCCGGTATTCTACGCATACGGCGAGAATGACGGATGGATTCAGCGCAAGGACGTGGACCGTCTCGCGGCCACGCTGCAAAGACTCGGCAAGAAAGGCGAAGTGAAAGTCTACCTCGGATGCCAGCACGGTTTTTTCAATGACACCCGCAAGGACGTCTACGCGCCCGAGGCAGCCGCGGACGCATGGGACCGCACGCTGAAGCTGTTCGCCGAAAATCTGAAGTGATCGGCGAGTACGCCGAATCATGAACCAGGGAGGCGGCGTTTCACGCGCCTGACATCGCTCAGATGAGCGCCGAGATGTCGAGTTGCGGGCCGTAAAGATGAATCAGGCGGCCTTCGTCAGGATGGCGCTCGCGAAGCCATCGCGCGACGATCTGCATCGGCTCCAGTTCCTCGCGCGAGACAGGACGAGCCTTGTACGTCTCGAAATTATCCGCGACGAATCGCACGATCTCTGCCGCGTCATCCCGCGAGTAAAGTTCGCGTGAGGCCGCAAGTCTTCCCGACAGCACCACATGCGCGGCGCGGTCGTGGTCCGGCCCGGTCACGATTACCAGGTTATTTTCCGTCACCACCTGGCTCAGCCTGCTGACCCGCGAAGACAGGCTCGCCAACGCCTCGAGGTCGCGATGGAGCCGGTTGGCCTCTTCGAAGCGCATCGCACGTGCCGCCTGATCGCGAGCGCGGGCAAGCTCGCCCATCAGGGGTCCGCTTCTGCCGCGCAGGAACGCGACCGCCCGGCCAACGCGCGCGCCGTAGTCGTCCTCGTCCACTGTCAGGTTGCACGGCGCCGCGCAGTGGCCCATCTGCCCGTAGATGCACGGCGAGAATGATTCCTCGGGTTCGAGCTTTCCCTTGCAGGTCCTGAGGCCGAGTATCCGTTCAAGCGCACGCACCGCGCGCTCCACACCCGCACGCCCGATGAACGGACCCGTCTGCATCACGCCCCGCTTGGCGCTCATCCGGGTGCCGATAACCATCCGCGGGAACTCGTCCATCAGGTCGAGCCGGATAAAGTACGCGGGCGCGGCCGCCTTCAGCATCCGGTTGTACGGAGGCTTGAGCTCACGGATAAGCCGCGCCTCAAGAAGTGCGGCCTCAAGTGACGAGCGCGCACTTCGGGTTTCGATTTTCCATACGTGGCTTACGAGGTCCGCGGTCTTCGAGCTGACGCTTGAGTTGAAATACGAACCGACCCGATCGCGCAGACGGCGCGCCTTGCCGACGTAAAGCAGATCGCCGCGCTCGTTGCGCATCAGGTAAACGCCCGGCTCCTGCCCGAGCGCCGCGATTTCCTCGGGCGCCACGTGACGCTCGATTCGTCGTCCTGCGGCGCCGCGCTGATGGTCGTCGATCAGACGGTCGAGGCGTCCCAGCCCCATCTGCGTGGCGATATCGATGAAGATCGAAAGCAGTTCAGCCGCCATCCGGGCGTCGCCCAAACCGCGATGGCGTCCCGCAGTGGAAAGGCCGAAATGCTCTGCCAGCGCGTCAAGGCGCTTTCGCCTGTCCGAAGGCAGAAACCGGCGCGCCATCCGAAGCGTGCATACGACAGGGTTGCCCATGCCAATTCCGAACAGGCGGCGAAACTCGAAGTCGAGGAACGAAAAATCGAACGCCGCATTGTGAGCGACCAGCACCGAATCGCCAAGGAAGTCGCGAAAGCCGGGCAAAACCTGTTCGATCGGCGGCGCGTCGCGCACCATGTCGTCGGAAATCGAGGTCAGCCGCGAGATAAACGGTGGAATCGATCGATGAGGGCGAACCAGAGTCTGAAAGGAGTCGAGAATACGCTGGCCGACCATCCGGTACGCGCCGATTTCGATTATCGTCCCGGGACCTGCGCGACCGCCCGTGGTCTCCAAGTCAACGACCGTGAAACGCGCCTCGTTCAAAGGGACCTTGAGATTCTGATTTTGCGCGAGCGACCAGAGCCCCGTGGCAGTGTCGAAGACAAAATTGGGGTCCGCCTGCAACAGCGTCCGCACCAGCCGCGCGCCGAGTTCCGGGTCGGAGCCCGCGCCGCTCAGCGACAGACCGACCAGTTCATGGGTGTCGGCGCCGGCGGGACGTGAGGCCAGATAGGCTTGAAGTTTTTCCCTGACCGTGGCGCGATGAGCTTCAGGAGTTTTTCGCAGCCGGGTTTCGAGTTCCTCCTCCACCATACCTTCCCCGATTCCGAAATCGCCGACATCTTCCCGAAGAAGCCTCTGAGCGGCTCAGGCTGCCGTGGACGGGCTTCTTCAACCCGGACGAGCGTCAGTCTACAATAGACCAAGGGATGTCGAATATGGAACGAACAGAACTGACCCGCGAATGCGAGGCCGTCGAGATTCCGGCAGGGAACAGGACAACCCTGGAAAAGGGTCTCGAGGTGCTTATCACACAATCGCTAGGTGGAACCTATACGATTCAGGTTCCGGCTCGCAGCGGTCTTTTTCGTATAGCCGGGCGCGACGCCGACGCACTTGGCAAAACGCCCGAAGAAGCCGCACAAGCAGGAGCCGACGGCGATCTTGAAGCGATGGTCTGGGGGCAGCTCAAGACCTGCTTCGACCCGGAGATACCGGTCAATATCGTTGATCTGGGCCTGGTCTACGGGATGGAGATTACGCCTCAGTCCGACGGCACCAACCAGGTCAACGTCAAGATGACGCTGACGGCGCAAGGTTGCGGTATGGGTGCCTCGATCGCCTACGACGCGAAGGAAAAGCTGATGCTATTGCCGGGAGTGTCGGAAGCGAACGTCGATCTGGTGTGGGATCCGCCCTGGAATCCGCAGATGATCTCGCCCGAGGGCCGCGAGCGGCTCGGACTCGACTGAAGCGGCTGCGAACGGAAGAGCACGGCCAGGTCGCGGATTGGAAAAGCGACACATGCCGCCCGGCCGGCGATTTACTTCGTCAGCCGGGCGATTTTTATCAGTGCGAGGTCCGGCGGAAACCGGGTTCTGTGGCGCTTCGCGGCAAGCATTGATGAGCGGGACGCGTTGACAGAGGTTTTGCGGTCCGATAACTAAGATGGTTCCGGCTTAAACCATGTTCGCTATTGTAAAAACAGGCGGAAAGCAGTACCGCGTCGGCGTCGGTGACCAAATCACCGTGGAACGAATCGCGGGAGATGTGGGAAACGAGGTCTCACTGACCGAAGTTCTGGCACTTGGCGGTAACGAGTCGCCCCAGGTCGGGCGCCCCGTCGTGGCCAATGCGGCGGTGAGGGCAAAGATCGTCCAGCAACCGCGCGGCGCCAAGGTGATCGTGTTCAAGAAGAAGCGGCGCAAGAATTACCGTCGCAAGCACGGCCATCGCCAGGAACTGACCGTACTCAAGATCGAAGAGATCACGGCAGGCGCCGAGGCCTAGACCCCCCACTCGACAAATTTTCAAAACCGCGGCGCGGAGGCGCCGCCCGACGAATATAGGAGACCAGCCGTGGCGGACAAAAAAGGACAAGGTTCAACGCGCAACGGTCGCTACAGTCCAGGCCAGCACCGAGGAGTCAAGGTCTATGCTGGCGAGACCGTGAAGGCCGGCAATATTCTGGTTCGCCAGTTGGGCACGCGAATCCATCCGGGACGCAACGTTGGGATGGGCCGCGACTACACGCTCTATGCCCGCGTTGACGGTGTCGTCAAATACGAGCCGTATCGTCGGGTCAAGAAGCGCGTCAGTGTCGAACCGGGGCAGGATGCTTCGGCGACAGCCACGGCGGCGGAATAAACCGCAGTAACCCCGGCGACGAATAACGAATATACGAGGCCCTGCGGATAGTCCGTGGGGCCTTTGCTTTGTCGCGATTCTTTTCCGACCGGCGGCTCCGCGTGAGCAGCGAATAAGTGAATACGCGCGCCGCGAGAGCATGCCTGCAAAGACTACGTGAAGACTGCCGCCACAACGCATATTTCCTTCAGGCAACTGGTATCATAGTGGTCGTCCGCAGATGCGATTTATCGACGAAGCGCGGGTTCTTGTGCGTGCCGGCAAGGGAGGAGACGGCGCTATCGCGTTTTTGCGCGAAAAGTACCGGCCCTTCGGTGGCCCTGCGGGTGGCGACGGAGGTCGCGGCGGAAGCGTGATCTTTCTGGTCGACGAGGGCATGTCGACTCTCCTGGACTTCAAATACAACCCGCGGCTTGTCGCGCGCGACGGCGAGCCGGGACGCGGCAAGCAACAATACGGCAGGAACTCCGACGACCTTCTTGTGCGGGTCCCGCCCGGAACTATCGCGATCGACGAAGATAGCGACGAAGTGGTGGCCGATCTTGTACTTCCCGGCTCACGCGCCGTGATTGCGCAGGGCGGCGAAGGCGGACTCGGCAACATGCATTTCGTCTCGTCAACCCGTCGCGCTCCGAGGATCGCAACGCCCGGCAAACCGGGCGTCCAGCGTCGCATCCGGCTTGAGCTTCGACTCGTTGCCGAGGCCGGGCTGGTCGGGCTTCCCAACGCGGGCAAGTCGACCCTGCTGCGCTCGCTGACGGCGGCGCGGCCCAAGATAGCGT
>JBJKQX010000491.1:0-2542 GCA_046704965.1 Binataceae bacterium (SeqCode) | reverse complement strand
GGCAACGTCATAACGCGCGACAATCCCGAAGCCGAAGCTCTGCTTCGAAGCCGCGTCCCGTATCTCTCGATGCCCGAGGCGCTATGGCACTTCTTCCTGCGCGAGCGCCGTGTCCTGATGGTCGCTGGGACGCACGGCAAGACGACTTCGACCGCGATGGCGGCGCAGGTGCTGGCTGACGCGGGCCGCGACCCCTCAATTCTGGTGGGAGGAATCGCGAAAAATTTCGGTTCCAATTATCGGCTCGGAGCGGGCTCGGACTTCGTAATCGAGGGCGACGAGTACGACACCGCGTTTTTCGACAAGGGCCCCAAGTTTCTTCATTACCGGCCTGCCGCCGCGATCATCACCGCCGTCGAGTTCGACCACGCCGACATCTACCGAGACCTCGATCATGTAAAGGCGTCGTTTCGCGCCCTGGTCGACTCGATGGACGAAAGCCGCACGCTCGCGGTCTGCGCGGACTTTCCCGAAGCGCGCGCAGTGAGTGCCGGAGCGCGGGCCAGGACGCATACTTTTGGTCTTGGCGCAGGCGAGTTTCGCGCGCGTGGCATAATGATCGGTCCTGAGGGCGCACGGTTTACCGTCGATCGCGAGGGTCGCGCGGCCTCGCCCGAAATCCTGCTTCCGGTCGGCGGACGGATGAACGTTGCCAACGCGCTCGGCGTCTTTGTGATGCTGAGCGAATGCGGAATTACCCCTGAAGAAATTGCGCGCGGACTGGAATCCTTCACCGGCGTGGTCCGCCGCCAGGAAATCATCGGTGAGGCTGCGGGAGTCACCGTGATGGATGACTTCGCCCATCATCCGACCGCTATCAGCGTGACGCTCGAAGCTGTCGCCGAGCGGTTTCCCTCTCGGCGCATCCTTGCCGCGTTCGAGCCGCGCTCCAACACCGCGCGTCGCAATGTCTTCCAGGAAAGCTTCGCTTCGGCCTTCGACCGGGCCGCAAGGGTCTACCTGGGGCCGGTCTACTTCAAGGACAACGACCCGATCCCCGATGGGAGCCGGCTCGATACGGATTCGCTCGCTCGCGCGATAAGCCGGCGCGGACCGCAAGCGAGTGCCTGCGAATCGACCGCGCAGATCCTGGAAATGATGCTGGCGGAGGCGCGGCCGGGTGACGTTGCGCTTTTCATGTCGAACGGGCCGTTCGACGGCCTCAAGGAGCGCTTTCTCGCCGCGCTCACGGCGCGTCAGTAGCCGAGTGCCGGATCGACAAGGTTGAGCAGCGGTCTGTTCTCAACGAAGCGGCCAAGATTTTCTGCGAAAAGCTCGCACGCCTTGTCCATATAGCCACGATTTGCGCCCGACATGTGCGGCGTGATGATGACGTTCTCCATGTCCCAGAGCGGGCTCTCGGCTGAAAGCGGTTCGTGCTCAAATACATCGAGACCGGCGCCGCCGAGTTGCCCCGAGCGAAGCGCCTCGACCATCGCGGACTCGTCGATCACGTCGCCGCGCCCGATATTGACCAGATAGGCGCCGGGCTTCATCGCGGAAAGCTCACGCGTCCCGATAAATTGGCGGGTGTGCGGCGTGAGCGGCAGAGTCACGGTCAGGTATTCGCATTCGCCGAGCATCGCGTGGCGTTCCTCCGGCGCGAAGATTTTCTCGGGGATGGTTCCTTCCGGATCGCCCAGCCCCTTCGGGCACCATCCGGGGTCGCGCCGGTCCTTCGGGTCGCGTTTCAAAGCGAGAATACGCATCCCCATCGCACCGGCAATCCGTGCCGTCTCGCGACCGATGGAGCCGTACCCGATCACTCCGAGCGTCTTGCCGCGCAGTTCTTCTACGCTCGTCATGAATCCGCCCGAGCGCATCCACTCATGCCGCGCCTGCGCACGTATCATCAAGTGAAACCGATGCGCCCACGCAAGCATCGAGGCGACAGTGTATTCGGCTATCGGCGTGGCGTGGATTCCGCTCGCCGTGGTTACGGGGATTGTTGCCGACTTGAGCGGACCGTCGAGCGCGTGGTCTGCCCCGGCGCTTAGCAACTGGATCCATCTCAGACCGGGTGTGCCTGCGAGTACGTCGTCGGGCATCCGGAAGGTCAGCAGCACGTCACATCCGTCGGCCAGCAACGCGGCGATTTCAGCCGTGCCGCGGCATGCGCGATCGACTATCTCAACGCCGGGGACGGCTGCGCTAATTACGGTTCGCTGATGATCGCTCAAGGCGACGGTAGCGGCGATTTTCATTGGTTACCTCGATACGATGTCGCGAATGTCGCACGCCGGGCCGCGGCGCATCAAGTGCAGGGCGGCCCGCTTGAGCAGGGTCGCGGGTCCTGCGTATGATCATAAAAGCGTCGGTCCAGCCCGGCGCTTCAAGGTGACTGGATGCGCTTTTCGAGGAAAGTCGCGCTCGGAGCGGCTGCTCTTTTTTTGCTGACGGCAGGGCGCGTTCCTGCCCAATCCGCGCCGCCCGACAGCACGGCCAGTCCCGCCGCGAGAGCGTCGGTAACCGCGTCGAATGATTCCGTCTCGTCCAGGCAGGGCGGGGCGGCAGATGCTCAGCGCGCAGGAACCTCCTCCGC
>JBJKQX010000490.1:0-3753 GCA_046704965.1 Binataceae bacterium (SeqCode) | reverse complement strand
GTCTATATGGCATCCGGTACCGCGCTCGCGCTGCGGCACGATCGCGGCGCATACGGCAGCGACGGCCATCAGGCCCGAAACCGCGTCGGACAGATAAGCGCCGGGCACGAACGGCGGCGCAGCGGTCCCCACGAAGGCTCCGAGCAGTCCGCTTGCCGCGTCGAACATCAGATCGTATCCCGGCTGCCCGGCCATCGGGCCGTTCTGGCCGAAGCCGGAAAGCGAGCAATAGACCAGACGCGGATTTCGGTGGCGGAGAGTCTCGTAGTCGATACCGAGGCGGCGCGCGACTCCGGGACGATAGCTCTCGATGAGGACGTCGCTGCGCTCCGCCATGCGGGACAGGATTTGGCTGCCGGCGGGAGAGCGCAGGTCGAGCGTGGCCGACCTTTTGCCGCGGTTAAGCACAAGGTCCTCGTCCGAGATGGGGCCGCTCTGGCCGGGGCGCTCGACGCGCAGGACCGTGGCGCCCATGTCGGCGAGAATCGCGGTGCAGAACTTTCCCGGCGTGAGCGTGCCAACGTCGAGAACGTGTATTCCGGCAAGCGGCAAATCCATATCGTTAACTCCCCGTGTGTCGAGCGGATGCAAGCAGCCTCGGGTCAAGTTATGACGCCGGAGATACGGTCGCGGCAAGCGCCGGGCGCATCGCGTCGTGAGGTTGAGAGAATCCGCCGATTGAGCGAAAGTTGCGCTCGGGGAACGACGGTACCAACTGGCAAGAGCGACTTTCGGAGGGAGCGATCGCGCCCGCGAACACGCATACGGTGGAACCATGAGCGGTGAAAAGAAACTGACCACACGCAGGCTCAACGACACGGGACTCGGCTTCATGAATGCCGCGACGCTGCTGTCGGCGATGGAGCTGGGGCTGTTCGACGCGCTGAGCGAAGGGCCGCTGACTCTCGGCGAAGTCGCGCGGCGGACGGGGCTTTCGGAGGACAGGGCCGACAAGCTGGTGACGGCGTGCGCGGCGATAGACCTGGTGCATCGCGCGGGCGACAAGATCTCCAACGTCGAAGATTGCGACCGTTTCCTGGTGCGCGGCAAGCCGACCTACTTCGGTGACTATCTGCTGCACTTCGCCAAGGAGTCGTGGTCAAAGTGGGGGCGGCTGACCGAGTATCTGAAGACGACGGACACGAAGGGGCGCGGGCGATATTACGAGATGTCGGACGACCCGAAGGCGTCGCGCGCGCTGACGGAGGCGGGCTACACGGGATCGCAGGGGACGGCGCGGGTGCTGGCGCGGCGATTCGATTTTTCGCGGTACCATCATCTGCTGGATATCGGAGGAGGCTCGGGCGTCTACTCGATTGAGGCGTGCAGGCGATATCCGGGGCTACGCGCGACGGTGCTCGACTTTCCCGCGGTGTGCGTGGTTACGCGCGAGTTCGTGGAGAAGACGGGAATGACCGATCGTATCGAGGTGATACCCGGTGATTTCGCGGCGGCGCCGTTTCCGACCGGCGCGGATGTCGCGCTGCTATGCGGGAATATCCACGCCTACGACTCGGAGACCGCCGCGCAGGTGGTCAAGAAGACCTTCGACATCCTGCCCCACGGCGGCGCGATGATCATCTGCGACTACATGCTGAACGACGAGAAAACCGGTCCCGCGGTGGCGGCGTTTCTGTCGGTCGCGCAGGCGTTTCAGCCGGGCGTCGGCAAGGTGCATACGGGGGCGGACTTCAGGTCGTACATGGAGGCGGCGGGTTTTCGCGTCGATCGGGTCGAGGAGTTCCTGGAAGGTTCGATGGGCTGGGCCACGGCGGTCAAGCCATAGCGCGCGATGCTCGCGACGGGGCGCCCGCGCGCGTGAGCGAGGGCGTCTCGAATCAGCGGTAGGAGGATTTCTTCCAGATGCCGCGCCGATGCATCAGGTCTATCTGCTTCTCGATGACCTCTTTGCGATACTCGGCGTGCTTCATCGGCTCGCGCTCGAGATAAAGATTCTTGGGGTAGATCGGCTCCTTGTAGAGCATCTGGTAAAGCTCGGTGCGCAGGTCTTTCAGCCAGTTGTCCCACTGCGCGCTTTCGCGATGGTAGCGCATCGCCTCGATATCAATCACGCCCGCGACGTAGGTTGACGCGCCACCGTATTCCTGGCTTCCGACGATACGGCCGCGATAGTCAATGATGAATGAGCGTCCGCCGAAAGTATCAATCGGAGTGGTGCTGTCGGGATATAGATAGTAAGTGCCGAGATTTGGCGCGACTATATACATATTATTGTCGAGCGCGCGCGCCCGGCTCTGTATCTCGAACATCCCGTTGCCGGTTGCAGGATGGGGATACGAACCACGATAGACGACTTCCGCGCCGTTCATCGCAAGCGCGCGGGCGTTCTCCGGGTACGAGCCCTCGTTCGCCATCATGATTCCGAGCCGGCCGATTTCCGTATCGACGACAGGCCAGAACGCGTCGAGCGTCATCCCGTATTTCTCCACCCACCAATCGAAGATGTCGTGGGGGCATACGGAATGCTCGACCGGAAAAAGCGGCGAGACCTTGTAGTGGGTCAGGATGAGCGCGCCCGTGGGATCGAGAATGAAGCCGACGTTGAAGAAGCGATCCTTCCAATCGGGATGGCGGGCCTTGGCCTGCCCCATGATGAAGGCGTCGTACTGGCGCGCAATCGCTCCGATCGCGTCGGTCTCGGGGCCGGGGATGTCGATTGCGCATTCGCGCGCGTACTCGGCGTGGTCAAGGTCAAGCACTTCGTCGTTGAAGGCCTGCAGCGCGCCTTCGGGAAGCGCGATCAGTCGGACCGGCAAATCGAGACTCGAGAGCCACGCGGCCGCCTTCACCATGTGCGTCACATGCTCGATGTTGACCGCGATGTCGGCGCGTTTGCGGATGCCGCGAACGGTGGGTATCAGCCCGACGGCGGTGTAAGGCTTGATCATGCCGGTCTCCTTCTCGGCGCTCACTTTCTCGTTACGCGACTTTGGGAAGATCGGCCAGAGCCGCCTTGATGGCCTCGTCGGGGTACGCGTAATCCTCGAGTTCGCCGCTCAGGTAGCGGTCGTAGGAAGACATGTCGAAGTGGCCGTGGCCCGAGAGCGTGAAGAAGATGGTCCGCGGCTCGCCGGTCTGCTTGCACGCGAGCGCCTCATCCATTGCGGCGCGGACGGCGTGGTTGGTCTCGGGAGCGGGGATGATGCCCTCGGTGCGCGCGAAGGTAAGCCCGGCCTCGAAGGTGGCGCGTTGCGGAACCGCGACCGCGTCGACCAGGCCCTCGTGATGAAGCTGCGAGACCAGGGGCGAGTCGCCGTGATAGCGGAGTCCTCCGGCGTGGATTCGCGGAGGGATGAAGCTTCGCCCGAGCGTATACATCAGCATCAGGGGCGTCAGACCGGCGATGTCGCCCGAGTCGTAGGCGTAATGGCCGCGGGTCAGCGTCGGGCATGACTCGGGCTCAACGGCGAGAAGGCGCACGTTGCGACCGGCAGCCTTGTCGGCAAAGAACGGAAACGCGGTGCCACCGAAGTTCGAGCCGCCGCCGCAGCATGCGATGATCACGTCGGGATAGTCGCCGACCTTCTCGAACTGCTTCTTCGCTTCAAGCCCTATCACCGTCTGATGGAGCAGCACGTGATTCAGGACGGAGCCGAGAGCGTAGTTGGTATCCTTGCGCGAGGCGGCCTCTTCGACCGCTTCGGAAATCGCGATGCCGAGTGAGCCGGCCGAGTCGGGATGCGCGGCGAGAACGTCGCGTCCGGATTTGGTGCGGGTGCTGGGACTCGGGAC
>JBJKQX010000489.1:0-10189 GCA_046704965.1 Binataceae bacterium (SeqCode) | reverse complement strand
GCCGATCCGTGCGCACAACTGAGAAAAAAGGATGGAGTCAGGAGTCATAAGATCACCTCATAGGTGGTGTTGAACTGTCGCTCAGAGCAGTAAGACACAGTGCATGCGTACCTGTGCATGTCAAGGTCCGAGGCGGAAATTAATCCTCTGGACGGTTGTTGCTCCATCCAACTCAGCGCGCTAGAAAATTAACTGTCCGTAGCGATTGAGTAGCCTTAAGTCCGCTTAACACGCCGCAGTTTGGGCTAGGCGATTCGATGCTTTAATAGAGAACGCCGTCCGTGTGTCCCCTTGGGGCTTTTGGGGGATTTGAGCGGACTGAGGCTGGTAAAGCAAAGGACGCGCTTGAGATGTTCGAAGTCCGACGCTTTGCGAACGATCGAGCTTTGGTAACTCTGTCGGCTTGCCTAAAGTGACTGAATTGTTTTTTATTCCCGACCCTTCGGGGCAGGTCGCCGGAACTCGGATTGAGTGCCAATCGCGGGAAACTCCCCGCGTTTATCATTCGAAAGATACGAAAGAACAGAAACCGTCGGTGGCCTTGCGCGGGGGACTGATATCCCGCGGCCGATGCAGACGGTATGTCTTCGTCCGAGTCTAAGGAGGATGAGCCTTTGCGAAACGGCCCCTTGGTCCACCGACACGCACGCGTATCAAAAGCGGTCCGGGGTACGGCCACGCCGCTGGAACGGCTGGCCGCACTCAAGGTGGTGGGCAAACCGGGCGATTTCCGCAAGCGCAACGGCGGCGGATTGCAGGAGGCGGGGATAGGGGAATGGTCGCGCCTGGAAATCGGAAGCCGGTTGCCAATCAACCTGCGCAGGTTCCTTGCCGAGGAGCTTGGCCCCCATCTGAAAATTGAAAGCGACAGCATCGTCGCCGTCGGACCGCGTTCCGGCGAGTCGATGATGCGGGAGCTGGCGCGCGCAATCAGGCGATTTTCAGCGGAAAGAGCGCATCAGGTTTGGTCCGAATGCGCTATCGGGCTGGACAGGCTCGGCAGCGAGTTCTTTCGCGCACCGGCGGGTGAGCGATGCCCGGTGATATTGTGCCTTCGATGTGCGTGTATAGGCGCCGGTCCGCTTGACGAGCACGGCGGTCCGGGATGTCTCCCGGTTAATCTGGATTCGGCGCTGAAGGACTTTCGCGTTTCCAAGGCGTCGAGTCGTTACAGCCACGCTCCTGACTCAATCCTGCAGGCGATTGAAAACTTCAGGATGGCGCGGGAAGCGGCCGGGGCTTCGCACTACGACCTTGACTGCTTCGTCTCCAAGGGCCAGCTGGTTTTCACCTGGCGGCCTTTACCTCACTAGCCTCATGTCTGAAGCGTCATAGCGCCGCGAAAATCAAAACGCAGCATACCGGTCACTACGAGTGAGACGGCCGGGGCTGCGTTTTTTATTCGGGAAAAAGCTTGACGGTCGGTCGGCCTTGCGGCGCGACTTAGAGAGCGGAGGCGCGGCGGCGGCGCTGTTCCTTGCGGCGGCGGCGTTGAGCCTCTGAGCGTTTTCGCTTGCGGCGAACGCTGGGCTTTTCATAAAAAGCCCGCTTTTTCATTTCCTTGAACACTCCCTCCTTAGCGAGTTTGCGCTTCAGTACCCGCATCGCCTGATCAAGGGAGCCTTCTACTTTTATCTCCATAATTATCCGATCGTTCGCCGTTTGACCAATTTTTGCCACTAGAGGTTAGGTCCCCACCATCGCAGAGTCAACCAGTGCGTACCTGCGCGGGACTGGGCGCAAGGAAACCCACACCGGAAAATCACGCTACGATGAAATTGACGGGTGAAAACCGTTACCCACGTCCGGCCATCCTTCACCGTTACGGATAGCGGACGCTTCGACACATCTTGAGTCTGCCGAAAGGCTCTGCGGCCTTCATGACGGCGGGCCCGCTCTGCTACATGATAGATGTTTCCGATCGAAACGCCATCACCTAGGCAGGAGCAAACATGGATCTCGGTCTCAAGGGAAAAATTGTGATGATAACCGGCGCAAGCCGGGGGTTGGGTCGTGCGATGGCGTCGGCGCTTGCCGAGGAAGGCGCGCGTCTGAGTATCTGCGCACGCGGCGAAGAAGCCCTCAAGGCGTCCGAAGCGGAGTTGGCCGCGCAGGGATGCGAGGTAGTCGCGCTCGTGACCGACGTGACCAAAGGGGCGGACGTTGAGCGATGGGTCGGAGAGACGACGAGTCGTTTCGGCGGCGCGGATATTCTGATCAACAACGCCGGAGCCGCGCATCCGGGCACGCTCGCCGAACTCTCCGAAGAGCTCTGGCGCGAGGCGTTCGAACTCAACTTCTTCTCGGCGGTAAGGCTTTCGCGTCTCGTCGCGCCCGCGATGGAGTCGCGCGGCGGCGGCACAATCCTGAACATCAGCTCAATCTACGGGCGCGAGTCGGGGGGTGTTTTGACCTACAACGCCTCGAAGGCGTCGATGATTTCGTTCACCAAGATGCTGGCGCGCGAGATGGCGCCGAAAAACATCCGGGTGAATTCGATTGCGCCGGGTTCGATCATCTATCCGGGCGGCGGGTGGGAACGCCGCTTCAAGCAGAATCCCGAGTTCGAGCGTGACTTCGTATCGCACGAGATGCCCGCTGGTCGGCTGGGACGGCCGGAAGAAGTCGCCTATGCGGTTGCGATGATGGTCTCTCCGCGCGCGAGCTGGATAAATGGCGCGTGTCTGCCGGTAGACGGCGCGCAGGGCCGATCGCTGATTTAGACGTTTGGCGGACGCTTCACGCGAGCGAGCAGGTCAGGGAGTGAGCCGTCGCCTGCTCGACCACGACCGTGACCGTATCGCCCGGCCCGACGCCTTGCGCGGCCGGGAACACTGCTGTCTTGAACTGAGGCGTCTTGCCCGCGAGCATCCCGTGCCCGCGTCGTGCCGGGCCTTCGACCAGAACCGGAAAGTGCGCGCCGACCGTCGCGCGATTGCGCTCCAGCGTAGTCGCCTCCTGAAGAGCGATAACCGCGGCAAGGCGCCGCGCCTTTTCATCCTCGCTGACCGTGTCACCGAGTTTGAAAGCGCGGGTGTGCTCGCGCAGCGAGTACTTGAAGGTGAATGCCTGGTCGTAACGAACCGCGCGCATCAGTTCGAGCGTCAACTCGAAATCGGCTTCCTCCTCGCCATGAAAGCCGACGATTATGTCGGTCGAAAGCGCGAGGTCAGGTATCGCGTCACGCAGGCGATCGACCAAACGACGGTATTGCTCGACCGTGTATCCGCGCTCCATCGCGGCAAGCACCCGGTCGGAACCCGATTGGACCGGAAGATGAAGGTAGGGCTGGATGCGCGGCTCGGACGCCATGGCCTCTATCATCGATTCGGATACGTCGCTCGGATGCGGCGAGGTGAAGCGCACCCGTTCTATCCCGTCGACCGCGGCCACTCTTTTTAGCAGCGCGCCGAAATCGACGTCGCCGAAGCGGTACGCGTTGACCGTCTGGCCGAGCAAAATCACTTCCCGAACGCCGCCTGCGGCAAGCTCGCGCACCTCACGCAGGATGTCCTCGGGCGCAACGCTTCTTTCGCGTCCGCGGACGTAAGGCACGACGCAGAAGGCGCAGAACTTGTCGCATCCGCGCATCACCGTAAGGTAGGCGCGCACTCCGCCGTCATGATCGGGCGAGATGTCGCCGTAGGTCTCGCCGCGGTCGAGCCGGACGTCGACCTGCGAGTCGAAACTGGTGCGCCCCAGCATCTCGGGCAGCCGCCGGTAGGCGTCGGGGCCTGCGACCAGGTCGAGGTACGATGCCTTTTCGACCAGCGCGGCGCGATTATGCTGCGACATGCATCCCAGCAGCCCGAGCTTAAGGTCCGGGTTGCGATGCTTCAGGCGGGCGAGGTCGCTGAGCCGGCCGAGCACGCGTTCCTCGGCGTGCTCGCGGATAGCGCAAGTGTTGAGCAGAATTACGTCGGCCTGTTCGGGATGCTCCGCGTGCGCGTAGCCTGCGCGTCTCAGCACGGCTGAAACGAGCTGCGAGTCGGCGATATTCATCTGACAGCCGTAGGTCTCAAGATAGACCCGCGGCTGCCGGTCGGTTTCAAGGTTGGTTTTCACGTTCTTCACGTGTTCGCGTGCGCAGCGCAAATCTTAAGCTACGGAAGCAAGCCGACTCAACATGGCCTGGCGCGGGCGAAGATTTCCCTTGCGACGCCCGAAACGCGGCGGCTATGCTTTCAGGTAGTCCCCTATGAGGCCGCAACGACAAGCCGCTTTCGACCGTCTCGAGGCAACGTTGCTTGCCTGCCCGAAGTGCAAGCGAGCCGTGAAGGTGCGTAAGCGTCTGCTGCTTATCCTGCCCGAAGGCGACAAATATGAGTACGTCTGCCCCGAGTGCGGCTCGACTTGCGGAACGACGATTCAGGCCGACCCGGCGATGCCAAAGCTGATGTAACGCGGCGTACGGGTCGCGCGTGCGTCTATCCCATCGTCGAGAACGAGGTCGGCTCGATCTCGTACATCACGCGAACCTCGCCCGGATTCGCGAACGGATATTTGTCCTTCCCGAGATACTTCTTGGCGAGCGAGTCGATATGCGCGTCCGCTCCCTGCTCGGTGACATTCACGACCGTCCCCCGAATCTGCAGGTAACGGTAGGGATTCTCCGGGTCCAGGATTGAAAGAGCGATTTTCGAGCCCGCCTTCAAATTGCGCTCCTTGACCCGGCCTCTGGCAGTGTTGAAGCGCACTTTGCCGCCCGACGTATCGAACCATACCGGCGTCACTTGCGGTGAGCCGTCTGGCATGACGGTGGCGATATGGGCGAAGGTTTTCTTTTGCGCGCTGACGAGATCCGCAAATTTTTCGGGAACTGCCTTCATGGTTGTTACTCCCGCTGAGAGCTTTGCTGTTGCAGATGGTTCACGGACCAGTTTGCCGCACGAGGCGGGGGATCTACCAGTTTTCGAGCGTCGATTCCCATCGCGAGCGCGGCGGTCATACCGGCGAGATCGATTATGCGCATAAGCGCCACCAGTGGATATGCCAGCGTTCGCTTGATTGTTCCGAAGCCCAGTTCGCGTGAGTGCTTGCGTATGGGACGCCAGTCGAAACGTACGCGTCGCAGATAGAAAAGCGGTGCGGCAGCGAAGCCGTAGCGAAGCCATCGCGCCTCAGGAAGTCGGGGATTGACCCAACACGAAGCGACCATATCGTAGCCCTGACGCAGTCGCTCGCGAAAAAAGGGCGGTGCTTCATGCTCGACGCGCGCGCCTTCCACCAGCATTACCGGCTTGCCCTGCCGGGCGAGTTCCTGCGCATGCGCGTAGCATCGACAGCGCATCGGGCCGTCAGGTTCCGGGATCTCCAGCAGAACCTCGCGCACGAACGCCGAGTTGTTCGACGCGTAACATCCGATCACGCGTTCCCGATGCGGCACGAGAAAGCCGAAGTCCATCAGGGAGTAGATCTTTCGGAAGAACCCTCCCGGGTAGTGCGCGGCACCGCCGGTTGCGACCGCGCGTCCCTCGCGCAGCGGAGCAGTTATTTTCTCGAACCATCCCGGCGCAGGCAGGCAGTCTGAGTCGAGGAACACGATATAGCGTCCGCGGGCTTCGCAGGCGGCTAACGCCTTTGCTTCGTCGTAGCCCAGGCCGACCGCGTCGAGGCGGCGCACCTCGGGGAACTCACGCTCAAGCATCTGCTGGATTTTCGGGTCTCGCGTAACGTCGGCCAGCAGAATTTCGATTCCGCCCGGTGGCGGAGCGAAAGAAGTTGCGGCAGCCAGCGCCGCACGCAAACGATGGAGACTCGTTCCTTCCAGGCAATTGTAGGTCTCAACGACGACGGAAGTGTCCACTGCGTCCACGCCGGACGTTTCTCTCCCCAGCACGTTTACCTCGCACGAACACCAGCGAAACTCTGCCTCTTTATTCGCGAATGGTGTGTTTTTTCAAGCCTACAACGACGTGGCGTGAACCCTCTTGAGCGGTGCGTCCGCCGAGTGCACTGGCGAGCTTCACAGGAAGGAAGGTTCTGGCGAACCGAAGCATGGTGCGGACCGAAAGCGGATCATATTTCAAAGCGCGAATGAATTCGTGCCGGGCGCCGCGCATGTCGCCCTCGGACATCGCAAGCAGTCCCTTGTAGCCCAACTCGCTCACGTAGGAGAGCTTGAAGTGATTCACGAGTGCAAGGCCCGGCTTTCCGTAGCGTCCTTTTGCCAGCTGCGAGAATATCCTGAATCCGTCGACGTACTTGTTGATTCGCTCGGGCTGACGCACGGTTCGATAGAGGACCAGCGGTTGCGTCAGCCGCTGGAAATCGCCATGTTCACGCGCGCTGATCCATAGCCACGGGTCCTCGAAGCCCGGTTTGCGAAACTCTTCGCAAAACCCCCCACATCGCTCGAAGATATCGCGCCGCATCACGACTGCACTGGGCAGAATCGGCCACCATCGCTTGAGCAGGTCGTCCAGGGTTGGAGTTCCGACAAATTTGCCGGGATTTACGAAGTCGGTGACTTCGTGGCCGTAGTTGTCGATTGGAAAGACGTCAGAGAACGCAAGCACGGAGGAGGGTGAGCCTGTCAGCGCGTCGACGGCTTTCTGCAGAAACCCGGGTAGCCATGCGTCGTCGGCGTCAAGGAACGCCAGGTAAAGTCCGCGCGAAACGGCCGCTCCCGCATTGCGCGCGGCCGCCGGACCTCTGCGGCAGAGTCGCAGCGTGCGTATCCGGCCCTTGTAGCGGGCAAGGATCGACGGCGTCTCATCGACCGATCCGTCATCGACCACGACTATTTCAAAAGGCTTGTCCAGATTTTGCGAAAAGGCGCTGCTGAGCGCGCGTTCGATCGTGGCGGCACCATTGTAAACGGGCATGATGACGGAGACCAACGGATTATCCATAAGCGACTCTCTTCCCTGCCTGTGGAGCGCAGATTTCGCCTGGTCTTCGATAACCCCAACCGTCCTCAGCTCAACACTAAGCTTCGTCACGCAAGGCCATGTTTTGCCTCGCGAATGAGCAGTCAGATTAGCTACGCCAAACCTTTAATGCCACACGCGTGATAGGTTTTCATAACGCGGCTGGTAGGGCCTTTAGTCGTGGTTCTTTTCTGGCGCCGCAGATATCTGCCGCCCGCAGGGATGGCCGCCTACCGTGGAGAGTTGCCACCGGCGCGCCGGGATCTTTGCCTACAATTTGCCTATGCACTTTGCCCGATCGCTTTGCAGAGCTATCGCCACCACGGATAAGATTTGCGGGGCTTCGCAACCGGGGCGACTGCCGAGCGCGAAGGCGGCAAGACGACTTAGCTGAAAGGTGTAGCCATGGAATCCACGATAATGCATTACCGGCTTACGTTGGTTCATCTGCTGGAGCGGGCCGGGCGTTACTTTCCGGAAGTCGAAATTGTTTCGCGAAGGCCGGATCGCTCACTGCATCGCGAGACCTATGGCGACTTCTATCGGCGCGCTCGGGCGCTTGCGCAGGCGCTGACGCGGGCCGGAGTGCGCAAGGGCGATCGCGTGGCCACCCTGATGTGGAACCATTATGCGCACCTCGAAGCCTACTTCGGTATCCCGGTTGCGGGCGCGGTGCTTCATCCACTGAATCTCAGGCTCCACGTCGACGACATCAGCTATATCGCCAACCACGCCGAGGACCGTTTCCTGATAGTGGATGACGTTCTGGTACCGCTGGTCGAGCAGTTCAAACAGCACACCAACTTTGAACGCATATTCGTGGTGCCGCTTTCCGGAGATCCGATTCCGGCCGGCTACGAAAGCTATGAAGATTTACTTGCCGGCGCCGACAGCGACTTCCAGTATCCCGACATCGACGAATATGACGCGGCGGGCATGTGTTACACCTCCGGCACTACGGGACGTCCAAGGGGCGTCGTCTATGCCCATCGCTCGACCGTTCTTCATGCCTACAACGCCGCGATGCCGAGCGGGATGCGCATGTCGCAGGGTGAAGGAGTTCTGCCGGTGGTGCCGATGTTCCACGCCAACGCTTGGGGCATGCCCTACGCGTCAACCCTGGTCGGCGCCAAGCAGGTTTATCCGGGGACCCATCTCGATGCGGAGAATCTGCTTGACCTGATCGAGCGTGAGCAGATCGTCCTTTCGGCAGGCGTGCCCACAGTATGGCTGGCCGTGCTGCAGGCTATCGAGCGCGAACCCGGCAGATGGAAGCTCCCGGAAGGAATCGAACTGGTGGTGGGCGGTTCAGCCGCGCCGGAGTCCCTGATACGAGGCTTTGACAGGCATCGCGTTACCGTGGTGCAGGCGTGGGGGATGACCGAGACTTCGCCGCTGGCCGCTATCGCCCGTCTCAAACGCTCGATGACGTCGCTGCCCGAAGATGAACGCTATGAGTATCGGGCCAAGCAGGGTATCCCGCTTCCGTTCATCGATGCGCGCGTGGTGGTCGAGGGTCAGGAGATCCCTGCCGACGGCAAGACCATGGGGGAACTGCAGGTGCGGGGACCTTACGTCACGTCCAGCTACTACAACCATCCGGTCAGCGACGAAAAGTTCACCGCCGACGGCTGGCTGCGCACCGGCGACGTAGTCGTGAGGGATTCCGAGGGTTACATCAAGATAACGGATCGAACCAAGGACCTGATAAAGTCGGGCGGTGAATGGATAAGTTCGGTGGATCTCGAGAATGCCATCATGGGGCATCCGGCGGTCGCAGAAGCGGCGGTAATCGCGATTCCCGACCCGAAATGGGATGAGCGACCGCTTGCAGTCGTGGTGCTCAGGCCCGGCGCCAAGGCCTCTGCCGAGGACCTCAACCGATTTCTTGCTGAGAAATTCGCCAAGTGGTGGCTACCCGATGACTACGTGTTCGCGGCCGAGATACCGCACACTTCGACCGGGAAATTCCTGAAGTCGAAACTGCGTGAAGACTTCGCGAGCGGCAAGCATCGCCGGCAGTGAATGGTTTGCGATGAGGCATCCGCGGCGAAGCAGCATGATCGTCAGGTCGGATTTGATGTATACGGTCGCTGTGTGGCGCGATAGTGTGCCATGATTATCGGTGGCGGCGTCCACAGTTGATAGAATCGGTCAGTGAAATTGACTCCCCGGCCTGCATGGGCTAATCACGTTATGCTGCCTGTGGGCAGGTGGGGAGCCTCGCAGAGATTATATTCGAGGAGCGGTTGGCGATGGCACTTTTCAACAAAGAGCCCGAGAAGAACATCAAAGGTCAGCAAGCGGCAACGCCGCAGGCTTCGGCGATACCTCCGGTTTCCACGACTCCGCCACCATCTACAGAAGTAAAGACTCCGGCCGCACCCAAATCGGCGCCGACTGTCGCGCCTTCGGGCGAATCGCGCGCGTATTTGGACAGCGGTTCGAAGATAAACGGTAAGGTACAATTCGAGGGGCCTGCACGTATCGACGGGCAGGTGGAAGGCGAGATTGTTGCCAAAGACAGTCTGACAGTGGGCGAAAGCGCAGTGATTACTGCCCAGATAAAGGCTGTTTCGGTGGTTATAGGCGGAAAAGTTAGCGGCGATATCACGGCGTCGCGCCGGATCGAGATTCGCCCGTCAGCCAAAGTTCTAGGCAACCTGAGTTCACCCGTGCTCGTTATTCAGGAAGGAGCGCTGTTCGAGGGTCACTGCGCCATGCAGGCGGAAGAGGCCGGCGAAGAGCGCAAAGTCACTGTATTTCCCAAAGAGGAGCGCACGGCGCAGGCGGCAGCCAAACCGGCCTGATTGCCGCGATTTTTCGGGATTGCCTTCTCCCCTTCGAGTGAGCGATAAGAGTGCTGAAAGACCCCTCTGGGGAGACGCTGTGATATGTTGCATATCCCGCCCGACTGGCCTGTTTTCTTCACCCTGATTGCTTCGTTCCTCGTTTTCTGGTTTATATTCAGCCGGATTTTTTTTCGCCCTTTCCTGGATCTACTCTCGCGACGCGAAAGTAAATTCAGGGATTTGAGCGAGCGAACCGAGCAACTTATCAAGCAAGCCAGGGTTGCCGAGGAAGAACGCGAGGAGCGTCTGGCTGAAGCGAGGCGCGAGGCTCTCGCAAGGAGTGAGAGCGAACGTCGCGCCGCCGAGGCGGAAGTGGCCAACCTGCTTGAAGAGGCCAAGGCCGACGCGCGCGCCGTGCTCGAAGAGGCGCGAACGCGCGTGGAAAATGAGGTCAAGGCAGGCGAAAAGGACCTCGACACGATGGGCAGGGCGCTTGCGCACGAGCTCGCCGAACGAGTGCTTGGA
>JBJKQX010000488.1:0-3181 GCA_046704965.1 Binataceae bacterium (SeqCode) | reverse complement strand
GCGCTATCCCAGCACGGGCGGCACGGTGGAATTTCTCAATCGTGCCTTCGGTCCAGGAGTGCTCACCGGTGCGCTCAGTATTCTGCTGTGCCTGAGTTACGTGATTCTGCTCGCGATCTACGCATATGCCTTCGGCAGCTACGGCGCGGAATTTCTTGGTGGCGGTGAATGGGCACGCCGCCTCTTAGCAAGCGGTGCTCTGGTGATGCTTGCGGCGCTGAATTTTCTGGCACCTCGCTTGGTAATTCTCAGCGAGACCAGCCTCAACGTGCTCAAGCTTGCCCTGCTCGCCGCATTCATCATCGCCGGATTGGCGCTGCCCGGCAATGGAGCGCGAATCTCCCCGGCCCAGTGGGTCGGCCCGCTGCCACTGGTCGCCGGCGCCATGGTGATCTTTCTCAACTACGAAGGCTTCGAACTCATTGCCAATGCCGCGCCTCAGGCTGCCACGCCACGCCGGTCTCTGCCGGTCGCCTATGTCGGCGGTGTCCTGATCGTTCTGGCCGTCTACATCGGTATCGCGACCGCCGTTCTCTTGCATCTGCCCTTCGCGCAGATCGCCGCCCACCGAGACGCGGTGCTCTCGACCGCCGCTTTCGCCGTGCTGGGGCGCGCCGGCGCGGCCGGAATCATCATCGCGGCGCTCGCCGCAACGGCCTCGGCCATCAATGCGACGTTCTACGGATCTGGTCGCTTGACCTACCTGATCGCCCGCTACGGCGAGCTGCCTGCCGCGTTCGAGCGGGACGTGCACCACCAACCGGTCGATGGTCTGGTCTTATTCGCCCTGCTTGCGCTGCTGCTGGTCAACTGCATTCCACTGTCCGCGATTGCAGCTCTTGGCAGCGCAGGTTTTCTGCTCATCTTTGCCGCAGTCAACCTTGCCAACCTGCGCCTCGCCCGTGAAACCGGTTCGCGCCGAACCTTCTCTGCGCTAGGTTTCGCCGCGTGCCTAGTTGCGCTCGCCGCTTTGTGTGTCCAGGTGGTCTCCGACCCGCGAACCCGCTGGCAGATCTATGGGCTCGTCGGACTGATCGGCCTGTCCGTGTCAACTGAGTTGCTCTACCGGCGAATCAGCGGCCGGAACGTCCATATGGGCAGGGCACAACTGCCGTCTACCGGCCAGGAAGGGCGCGGTCCGGAATAAACGCCGGGCTTGTGATCCGCCGCGATTTCTAAGCCGGGCGCTTCAAGACGGTGCGCCTCCGGCGCGCAAAGCAAGCGCCTCCTCCGGACGGGGGTACAGAACTCGGTGCGCGGACTGCCTACTGTGTGGGCTCAGCGGGTCTCGTTACGCGGCCGACTTGGAGGCCCGTGCCGAGGACACCCGTGCTTTGGACTTCGGCCGCCCCGGACTCATGCGCAATAGAGTCTCCGCGCACGATTCCTCCGTCACCAGCATGTTGAGCACCTTGCCACGTATCGCCCCCAAAACCGCCTCAGTGCGATCTACGCCGACGACGACAGCAATTCGCTTCGCTATCCCGCGCAGCTTCGCGAGATTGATGCTTAAAGTCCGATTGCGCAACGGTGTTTCGCACTCGACCCCCTTGGCGTTGTAAAAGCGTCCGAGCACCTCCCCCACCGCGCCAGCCCTCATGAGCCCGGCAATTTCCGCCCGCGAGAACAGTTCCCGCTCGAAGACCAGGGAATTGTGCATTGCGCCCACGCCAAAGATCAGAACGTTTGCCTTTACGACCGCACGCAGCACCTCCTGAATCTGAGGGAGCCGCATCACCTCTTGGCATGAGCCCACATCGGGAAATATGAGTGGACCATTCAGGCTGAGTACGCACCCCTGCCAGCGCCTGGCGAGGTCCCTGCACAGCTCCGAGGCGTCATAGGACCCCGGCATCGAGTCAATATGCCCCATCCCCGTGGCAATGCGTAAATTCGGGACCGGCTGCACGGGCTGCATCTGCTCCACGAGCGCCTGAACGGAGCGCCCACCCGAGACCACGACGAGCGAATGCGCCCGAAGCCACTTCCTCACCACGGGCGCTGCAAAGTAGCCCATGATGTGTCGCAGGGGTATCAATTCCATCCCACCGATGTTGTGGATAACAACCGCGTCGATGGAGAAAGCCTTGGTGAGCGCCTTCTCGAGCTGCGGATTGCGGGACTCGTAATCGGGAACAGAGACCCGTACGATGCCCCGTTGCTGCGCGATAGCGAGCATGCGCGAGACCTTCGGCTGCGAAACCCGGACAAACGTCGCGATCTCGGCCTGCGATTTGCCTTCAAGATAGTAGAGCCGGGCCGCCAAAATGAGTTGCTGGTTCGTATAATTTGGCATCAGAGGCTCTTTTTTTTTACACGGCCACATCCAGTGCAGCGTCACTTCGCTCGGGCACCTGGAGCCACAGGAGTGCCATTATGCCACTTACGACGTAGAGCGCCGCGAAGATCCACATTACCCCCTTGACCCCGACTGCGCCCAGGGAAAGCGTCACAATCGCCGGGCCAAGCAGCATCGCTGCGCTGGCCCCGAGACTGAGAAGAGACAAAGCCTCGCCGCGGTGCTCAGGTTCCAGCATCGGTGCGGTGGCCGATAGCGGCACGTAACCCGCGAGCGTCGCACCATACGCCGCTCCCACCACCAGACTCAGGAGGAAACTATGCGTAGCCATCGGTACGTAGTACAGCGCAAGCGTTGTCACGGCGCATCCAAAGCCACCGCAGTACGCGATCGTTCGCCGCCAGCCCAAGACGTCCGCCAGCATGCCGAAGAGCAGATTCCACACGATGTTCGACAGGAACATCGTACTGAGAAGAGTCAGGAACTCCCGTTGTGGGAAGCCGATCGTCTTCTCGAAATACGCCGGCAAGATGATGAAAAATCCGAACTCCGGTGCCGTATTGATCGCCCGAACGATACATGCGACCAGCGTCTTCGGCTTATCGACCGCGAGCCGCAGTGATCCGATGAGAGCGCGTACCGGCTTTTCATTCTCCGCCACCAGTCGAGACCTGCCGCGACGCTCCCTCACCCCGAACAGAAGAATAGCCCCACCAAGAATCACAAGCCCCATAGACGCCCAAAGCGTATTCAAAGAACCTATTTTCGGTATCCAGAAACGCGCGAACAGCGTTCCAAGGGTCGGCAGTCCTCCCGTAAAGGCGAACCAGAACCATCCCATCGCCGAGGCAAGCCGATGCCTCGGCGCGACGACGGTTATCC
>JBJKQX010000487.1:0-8294 GCA_046704965.1 Binataceae bacterium (SeqCode) | reverse complement strand
TCTCGAAGGCGTCCGAAACATCGTAGGAGTCAAGGAAGCGTCGGGTTCGATGGATCAGAATTCGGATATCAGGCGTCTGTGCGGCGACCGTTTGACGATTCTTTCCGGGGACGACTCGCTTACGCTTCCGCTCATGGCACTGGGCGCAAAGGGCACCATCTCGGTCATCAGCAACCTGATGCCGCGAGAAACGCGTGACATGGTCGCGGCGGCGCTTTCCGGCGACTTTGCCCGTGCGCGCGAGATTCACTACGCGACGCTTCCGTTGATGCGCGCGCTGTTTATCGAAACCAATCCGATTCCGGTCAAGCAGGCCCTCGCGTTCATGGGCAAGTGTACTCCTGAAATGAGGATGCCGCTTCTCCAGATGTCCGCGCCCGCCGCGGAAAAGCTGCGCGCCGTGATGAAGGAAGCGAAGCTGATTTAAGCCCGGATTTTCGCAAGTAGATGCAATGAAAGCTTCGCGCGAAGAAATTGCACGGCGCGTCGCGGCGATCGCTCTGACTCTCGCCGCCAACGATCACGCCTGTGTCGAGCTGAATTTGCGGATGTGCTCTGATTACGGAGCGCCTCAAGAGAACAGGAGGAATCTGAAGTGGCATTAGACGCGACCCAGAAAGATAAACTCTTCGCACTGCTAAGCCAGGAGCACGTCGCGGTGCTCGTCACTCACGGAGAGAGGTGGCCGACCGCCAGTATGCAGGCCTTCGCCGAGACGCCAGAGCTCGACCTTCTGTTCATCATGGGCCACGAGGCGGAAAAATTTCAGAATCTGAAGAAGCATCCCGAAGCGACGGTGCTCGTCGACAACAGCGACGTCGGCAAGGTGCCGACATTCGAGATCACGCGAGCGTCGATGCAGGGAACGGCGAGTGAGATTTCGCGCGGTGGGGCCGAGTGGGAATCGCTCAAAGCGCTGTTCCTGAAGAAGAACCCCTTTGAGGAGCCGTTTTTCAAAAACGACGGTCTGCGGATGGTGCGAGTCACACTAAAGCGGGTCTCCTACGCGAATGCACTTCAGGATCATTTCAAGGCGGAGTTCTAGCAGGATATTCACGTAACACTTTTGCGGGTTAAAGCATCGAGCGCACCCCACTGCGCAAAAGAAAACGAGCCGCCCGGCAATCCGGACGGCTCGTCGTTTTCTGGAGATTGAGTGCGGCCGCGCTAGTCGAACATCAGGACCGAACGCGCGACCTCTCCGGCTTTCATCGCTCGAAACGCCTCGTTGACGTCTTCGAGCTTGCCTCGCCTGGTTATCATGTCGTCGAGATTGAGCCTGCCCTGGCGGTAGAAGTCGATCAGACGGGGCATATCGATACGAAACCGATTTGAGCCCATCATGCTTCCCTGGATACGCTTCTCGAAAAGCAGCGAGAAGCCGTCGATTTCCACCTTCTGGCCAAGCGGCACCATCCCGACGATGGTCGCGACGCCGCCCGATCCGACGCATTCGTAAGCCTGCTCGGCGACCTGCTTCACGCCGATAGCCTCGAAAGAATATTCGACGCCCGCGCCGCTGGTGAGCGAGCGGATTGCATTTACAGGATCGTCGCTAGACGCATCGACGGTGTGAGTCGCGCCGAGGCGTTTTGCCAGCGCGAGCTTTTGCTCGAACTTGTCGACCGCGATTATCTGGCGGGCGCCGGCGATTCGCGCGCCCTGGATGACGGAAAGTCCCACGCCGCCTGCGCCGAAAACCGCCACCGAGGAACCCGGCGCAACCTTCGCCGTGTTGAGGGCAGCACCCACGCCCGTGATAACGCCGCATCCGATCAGAGCGGCGCGGTCGAGCGGGAAATCCTCGTCGATCTTTACCACCGCATTTTCATGCACCAACATCTTTTCGGCGTAGGACGAAAGGTCCGCGAACTGGTTGACCGGTTTCCCGTCCAGCGAGAGGCGCGGTTTTTCCTTGCCCGGGCGCTGGGTCGCGGATTTGTTCGAGCAGAGATTGGGATGCCCCGACATGCACTCCGGACAATAACCGCAAAACACCGACAGGCACGCGCTCACGTGGTCGCCGGGCTTGACGTAGGTGACTTGGCTTCCCACCTTTTCCACGATTCCCGCAGCCTCGTGACCGAGGATTGCCGGAGGTGGAAACGGGTATAGTCCGTCGACGAAATGCAAGTCGCTGTGGCACACTCCGCTTGCGACCGTGCGTACGACGATTTCGCGCTCGCGCGGGTCGTCGATATCGACATTCTTAATTTCTAGCGGCTGATTCGGGCCGTTAAAAACCGCTGCTTTCATCGTGCTGCTCCTTGCCAATCTCTGTGACTAGTCGAACATCAGGACCGTGCGTGCATCCTCGCCGGCCTTCATCGCACGGAACGCGTCGTTTACGTCTTCGAGCTTTCCGCGGCGGCTGATCATCTCGTCGAGTTTGAGCCGGCCCTGCATGTAAAAATCGAGATACTGCGGCATATCCACCCGGAAGCGATTGGATCCCATGTTGCTGCCTTGCAGTTTCCGCTCGCTCAGAAACATGTAACCGTCGAGTTCGACCTTTTGCCCCACCGGAATCATGCCTATTACGGTTGCGAGGCCACCGGCCTTGAGGCTGCGGAACGCCTGCTCCGCCGCTACCTTCAACCCGATCGCCTCGAATGAGTAATCGACGCCGCCGTCGGTCATCTCCTTGATTGCTTCGACAGGATCGGACGACGAGGCGTCGACCGTGTCGGTTGCGCCAAGCCGCTTCGCCATCGCGAGTTTCGATTCGAACTTGTCGACCGCGATAATCTTTCGCGCGCCAGCTATTCGCGCACCCTGAATCGCGGCCAGACCGACACCGCCCGCGCCAAACACCGCGACCGTCGAGCCGGGTTCCACCCTGGCGGTCCGGAGCACCGCGCCCGCGCCGGTGGTCACGCCGCATCCGATCAGGGCGGCACGGTCGAGCGGAATATCCTCGCGAATTTTGACGATCGCGTTCTCATGCAGAAGCATCTTCTCGCAGTAAGAGGACACGTCGAGGAACTGGAAGATCGGCTTGCCCTTTTGCGACAGTCGCGGCTTGTCCGAAGGCGAGCGCTGAGTGGCGGACTTGTTGGTGCAGCGGTTCGGATGACCCGACATGCATTGTTCGCAGTATCCGCAGAACACCGACAGGCAGGCGATTACGTGATCGCCCGGCTTGACGTAGGTGACCTGTCTTCCGACTTCTTCAACGATACCGGCGGCTTCATGGCCGAGGATCGAAGGCGCCGGATAGGGATAGAGGCCTTCCACGAAATGCAGGTCGCTATGGCATACACCGCTTGCGACCGTCTTGATGAGGACTTCGCGGTCCTGGGGCTTATCAACTTCGACGTCCTCGATGGTCAACGGTTGATTCGGGCCGTGAAATAGCGCGGCTTTCATACGAACGCTCCTTCTATGCAACGTCAATCGATGTGAGCGACGGCGCGGCGCCCGAAAAAGGGCGTCGTGCGGCGTAAATTTTTACTATCACATTGGGGTCGGATTACCAGCGGCGCCGCATCCGGGGTCTGATATGCCGCGCGTCGTCGAATGGCGAAAAGGTCCGACGGAACAAGTCCGATCAGACGCGTTCAGGGGAAAAAACTCGGAGGCGCTTTGGTGGGTTCCACGGGCACACCCGGAATCCGGGCTGCCGAGGAGCCTTTGGGCGCGAACAGAGCCGAGACTGGATCCCGATAGATCAGTTCCCAACCGGGCTGAGACTCCATCAGCTTGAAGGACGGAGCATCGGGCGAAACCATCACGAAATTCGGCGGATACTCCTTGAGGACCTGAGCGCCGCCTGGAAGATCGAATTGGAAACGCAGGTACTTCCCGATAACTTTGATCGGATAGACCGTGTCGTAGCGTCCATCAATAAAGATCGTGCTTCCGGGCTCAAGGTGCCAGATAAAGTATTCGCCCCATCCGAAGCTGTCCATCAACTTGCCTTGCAGATGATGCTCTTTCATGAAGCGGACCGCGCCCACCGGGTATGGTCCGGCTGTCTTCAACCGGTTGGAAAACAGTCCGGTCTCGGCCATCATCACCACGGCTATCACACTCACGATCAGTTGATTGGTCAGGCTTGAGCGTTTAGTTGGCGGCTCTGCCGCCACGCCGGCCCTTTCGCGCCAGTTCGCGACCGCGAGTCCCAGATGACGGCCGAGCGGGATTGCGGTCGCGATCACCGCGATAGGCAGATTGCGTATCGCAACAAAAGCCGAGACGATCATCAGCGCCGCTACTCCCACCAGCGGAAGATCGTCGCTTTCGGGAGCGAGCCACCACGAAACTGCCAGGCCCGCGAACATCAGCACCCCGATGCCGATGTACACGACACCGCCGGGCTTCGTATACCACTGGCCGAGTATCGCCACGGGCAGCGATCGCCAGTCCGTCACTACCTTGCCGGTGTACGGATTGCCCAGAGCATGCAACACCGCGCGCCAGATGCCCAGACCGTAGGGTGTTATCAGGGTAGCGAGCGTCGCTGCCGCGGTTATTCCAAACAGTCGCCATGCGCGCCGAAGACCGCGCCCCGCAACGAGATCCTGCACGCACACGACGGCGCTGAATGTTCCGAGCGCGGCGAGCCCCATGATGAACCCGCCGTGAAGATTCGCCCAAAGTGTCAGGATAGGGACCGCAAGCCATAGTGGAGCGCGCCGTCCGCGTGTCTCCCGCACCAGTAGCGCGAGCAGTGCGGCCAGCAGTGCAAAGGTAAAAAGCTGCGGCCGAAACTCCATCTGCGGCATGATCGCGACGGCGGAAGCGATCAGCACGCCGAACTGAACGAGCGTCGGAGCCTCGGTCTCTCCAATCGCAAGCGCGAGAAATATGATCGTGCCGGCGCTGCACAGAAACTTGAATAATTTGAGCCCGATCACTCCCAGGCTGTTGTAGAACCATGCCATGCAGACTTCGGTGAGCCACTCGTGATCGACCACCGGATGGCCGGGCACTGAATATGAATAGATGTCGCGCCAAGGCGGATGGCCCTGCGTCAGGGTCGCCTGGCCAAATCGGATGTGTCCCCATAGGTCGGGGTCGGCAAGGCGACCCGCGTCCGCGATTGCAATGGCTATCAGTATCAGAGCGGGTGAATAGCGGAACAGCGAAGGTCCACGCGAGGGCGCGCTTTCGATCTCATCTGCGGAGCTTTCGGCCTGCGTAAGCCGGTTCAAGAGGCGGAATTTCCTGCACCGTAACCCGAGCCGAAATTAACTCCGAAATCTTCGTCCCACTCATAGGGCAGATCGATCAGCGTCCCGCCAACCGTAACCGTCTCAACTGCTTCGAGGGCATCAAGCAGAATGCGGCGTTGCATCCGGTTATCGGAAGGGTGCCCGAAGGCATTGCCCATCGGGAAATTGACGAAAACCGTGCGAGGCGGCTTTACCTGCATACTCAAGTCTCTGCCCGTCGAAATCAGCACGGTCGGTATTCCGGCTTCCTCGATAACCCGTGCGACCAGACCAACGGTCTGGTGGTCGAGCGGTCAAGCAGGGACCAGGACGAATAAATCGACCGCTTCGTCTCGAAGCCGACGCGCAAGCGCGGGCGCTGCCTCGTTTACCACCAGGCTTCGGGTGTAGATGCGGCCCATGAAACCGCTGTAATGGTTCCGTGCGACCTCGCCAATAATCTTCTCGTCGGCAAGTTCCCTAAGCCGTTCGATGGGGAAGATGCAGTTGATATCGCGGTCGGCGTCGGAATGATTGTAATAGGCGTCGTTGATCGCGAAGAAATCGGGGCTCGTGTCGGAAGGCACCGTGTCGAGCCTAAGATCGTTGAGCGCCTGCGGGTTGAACGGCGGCGCAGTTTTGCACGACACCCCGCCCGAAGTGAGCATCGCAACCTTCGACTGTGCCAGCGGTTTGGTGGGGCGCGTCAGCGGAGCGGTCTCGTTGACGGTCCACTTGTAAGGGGGAAATCCCTGGCTCCGATAGAACTGATTAAGTCGCTCGACATAGGCTATCGGTTTCATGTCCCGACCTCCCGGCAATGCCCTACCATAGCAGTATCCGCCGCTTCTGACACGCTCCGTGCGCTACCTGGTTGGCGTCGCTGTCACTGCTTGCTCTGCGCCGTGACGGAAGAGGACGCTTTGTCAGGAGCCGGCGGCGATACCGACGGCGGCTCGGACGGCGTGGCTGCAACCTGATGCACATAGAGCTCGCGGGTCGGAAAGGCGAAAGCAATGCCCTCGGCTTCGAACTTCTTGAAAAGTGCAAGGTTAATCGCCTGTTGTGCGTCCATGTAGAGTGTGTAGTCGGGACTTTGAACGTAGTACACGACTTCGAAGTTGAGTGAGGAATCTCCGTATTCCTTGAAGTGGGTGCGGTCGAAGCGTAGATGTTCGCGAGCCTCGATTATTTCGCGAACCATCGCGGGAATTGCCTCGAGTTTCTCGTAGGGCGTGCTGTAAACCACTCCGAAAGAAAAGAGGATGCGGCGTTCGGAGAAACGTTTGTAATTGTGAATTCGCGCCTTGAGCAGGTCGCCGTTGGAAACCACCAGTTCCTCGCCTGAGAGGCTGCGGATACGCGTGCTCTTGATGCCGACGTGTTCGACGGTGCCCGCCAGATTGTCAACCACGATGAAATGGCCGACGGCGAAAGGACGATCGAAGATTATCGAGAACGAGGCGAACAGATCACCGAGAATGTTCTGAACCGCCAGGGCAATCGCCACGCCACCAACTCCGACACCCGCAATCAGCGTAGTCACGTTGACATTCAGATTGCTCAACATCAGCACGATTATCAGTGACCACAGCGCAACCCGCCCGACGAAGCTGAGCGCGCCGGTCATCGTGGCGACTCCCTCGTTGCCGTCTTCGGCGTGAAGGCTTACGAGCCGTTCGATCGTAAAATCCAGGATTCGATTTCCCCAGATTCCGGCCTGCCACAGAAACACGATTATCAGAGTCACGTGAACGGCCTTGACCGCCCACGGGTTGAGCTTGAGAGCGAGCGAGGCCGCCCATAGCGCGACAATCAAAAGGAAGAAACTGTTGGTGCCGCGCACGACCTTGACGAACAAATCGTCGAGCTTGGTTGCGGTTGTCACGGCGAAGCGCGCGGCGCGCCGCTCGAAAACGCGCTTGGCGGTGCGCAACACGATAAATACGACGATGAATACAATCGCCGCCACAACCCACGCCGCAAGCGCGTTCCCGGCAAAGCGCCAGGCGAGGAAATTGACTGATTCGAGAGTGTGTTCGACCTTCATTCAGGATGACCTCGCAGTAACGCGGCAGGACCTAAGTGAAATGGGAGACGACGGCGAGTCTTTCACCGCGAAGTTTCCGGCAAGTCGTGCCGGAGATGGGCGATTCGACAGTATTCTCGCCCAAGGGTCGCGATATCGCCCTGCCTCTAAAAGATCCCGCCGTGGCAACGAACCTGTAAAGACCGTCGCGCCGGGTTGTACCGCTCAACCGGTCGCGACGCGCGTAGCGACACAGTTTAGGTTCACGACGGATGCGCGGCAACCGTGAAGTCGAAGCCTAGGACTGCGCGACGAACAGGATACTTTCGTTCGAGGTTCTGATGTGTCCGTCGGGGCCCGCATACTCGCGCGCGGCGTCGAGCACCGCATCGAGAATCCGTTGCTGAACTTCCGGTGGCCTCGCGGCGAGCATCGCGCGAAACGGCGCGGACAGGTCGCACCTCGATTCCAGAAACATCTCGGCGGATTCGAATTCGAAATTGATCATCATCCGCTCGATCGCGACGTTGCGAAATCCGGTGCGGGCGAGTGCCCCTTCCACAATCGTGGTATCGGCAAGCCGGCAGGGATCAAAGCTTTGACCCGTGGGCGGAGGAAGTTCCGCAATCTTTCGCACCTTGTCCATCGCGATACCTATCATCGGAACCTTGTCCGGCGACGCCCATACCGCGGTCGCGAACCATCCCCCCTCGACCAACGCGTTTCGAACTCCGCGAAGCGCCGAATCCAACTCCGGAACGAACATCAGGCCCCATCGGCAAAGCGCGGCGTCAAAGCTGTGCGCGGGCAGCGCTATCGAGTCGGCATCGCCATGCCGATACTCAACGTTGGCGAGACCCAGCGCTGCGGCCCGTCTGCGCGCCACGGCAAGCATCCCTTCGGAGTGGTCGATTCCAAGCACGTGGCCCTCGGGGCCGACCGCGCGCGCCGCGGTTATCGCGGGCTCTCCGGTTCCGGTTGCAATATCGAGCACCCGACTGCCGGGCTTGATACGGGCAAGCGCGACCAATCGTTCGGCTGCCGGAGTTGCGCAGGCGTCGAACAACGGCCACCACTTCTCCCATCCGGCGGAGGCTGCATCCCATGAC
>JBJKQX010000486.1:0-13231 GCA_046704965.1 Binataceae bacterium (SeqCode) | reverse complement strand
GCACCGACGAAGCCTCAATCTTTGCGCGCCGCCGCGAGTCCGGCGTCAAACCGGTGTTCAAAGCCGTGGATACCTGCGGCGCAGAGTTCCAGGCCTTCACGCCGTATCTTTACTCGACCTACGAAGGTGAAGATGAAGCCGAGCCCGACGATCGGCGCAAAGTGATGATTCTGGGCGGCGGGCCGAACCGGATAGGGCAGGGAATCGAATTCGATTTCTGCTGCGTTCACGCGAGCCTCGCGCTCAAGGAGGCAGGCTTCGAGACCATCATGGTCAACTGCAACCCGGAGACGGTCTCGACCGACTACGACATCTCCGACCGCCTCTATTTCGAACCGCTCACGTTCGAAGACGTGATGGCGATCGTGGAACGCGAAAAGCCTTTCGGCGTGATCGTGCAGTTTGGCGGGCAGACACCTTTGAAACTGGCCGTTCCACTGTTCGAGGCCGGAGTTCCGATCCTCGGCACGACGCCCGACGCGATCGATCGCGCCGAAGATCGCGAGCGCTTCAATCAACTGGTCGACAAACTCGGTCTCAAGCAGCCGAAGGGCGTTCTCGCACGCGGACTCGACGATGCGATCGAGGGGGCGAATCGTATCGGCTATCCGGTTCTGATTCGCCCGTCGTACGTGCTGGGGGGTCGCGCGATGGAAGTAATCGCCGACGAGCCGGGACTCCGCCGCTACGTCGCGCAGGCCCTGCAGGCGTCGGAACGCCATCCGTTGCTCATCGACCGGTATCTGCAGGGTGCAATCGAAGTGGATGTCGACGCGATCGCGGACGGTGAGACGGTCGTTATCGGCGGAATCATGGAGCACGTCGAGCATGCCGGAATCCATTCGGGCGACAGCGCGTGCGCATTGCCTCCCAAGTCGCTTCCGCGCGAGACGCAAGAAGCGCTGATGGAACAGACCCGGATGCTGACGCGCGAACTGGGCGTGGTGGGTCTGATCAACATCCAGTACGCGATCCATAACGGCGAGATTTATATCCTCGAAGTCAATCCGCGCGCCTCGCGCACTATCCCGTTTGTCAGCAAGGCGATCGGCGTCCCGCTGGCAAAGCTTGCCTCGCTCGTAATGGCGGGCCAGAAGCTTCGCGACCTCGGATTCACCACCGAGCGTGTCCCGGCGCACGTCGCGGTCAAGGAATCCGTCTTCCCGTTCTCGCGCTTTCCGGGAGTGGATACGATTCTCGGCCCCGAGATGAAATCGACCGGCGAAGTGATGGGAATTGACGGGTCGTTTCCGATGGCGTTTGCGAAGGCCGAGCTTTCCGCTTCGACCGACCTGCCGGCCTTGGGAAAAGCGTTTGTCAGCGTGCGCGACGAGGACAAGCCCGCGTTGGAACCGATCGTTCGTGGACTTGACGAAATGGGTTTCAGCCTGGTCGCGACGCGCGGCACCGCCCGCCATATCGA
The DNA here is from genome assembly GCA_046704965.1 of Binataceae bacterium (SeqCode). Lineage (GTDB taxonomy): Bacteria > Desulfobacterota > Binatia > Binatales > Binataceae > DTIX01. The sequence goes on along the minus strand of JBJKQX010000486.1, from coordinate 11,808 downwards.
GAGCCTCGGGATTTCGTGCGAAGTGGTTAACAAGGTGGGCGAAGGCAGTCCGCACATCGTTGACCGGATGCTTGAAGGCGCGATCGCGATGGTCATCAACACGCCCGATGCGAGCGGGACCGCGGATTCATTTTCGATTCGGCGAACCGCGCTCGAACTGAAGCTTCCGTTTTTTACGACGATGGCTGGAGCGCACGCCGCGGTGGAGGGTGTTCGCGCTCTCAAGAATGCCAAATTCGAAGTGCGCGCTCTCCAGGATTACCATCGCAGCTAGCGCGAAGGCGGCGGCTCGCGAGCCATGCATCTCGACGACCAGCGCCCTAATACATCTTCTCCCGGACGGGAAGCGGCTGAAGCGAAAGCGATCCCGAGTCGCTCCGGCTCGCGATTGAGCCTGACTGCTCCGCTGGCGAATTTTGCCGGAGTCGGACCCAAGCGCGCCGCGGCGCTCGCGGCGCGCGGTCTCTCGACCGTCGAAGACGCTTTGTTTCATCTGCCTGCGCGTTACCAGGACTGGCGCGAGCCGATCGCGATCGCTGACCTTCAGCCGGGAATGACCGCAGTGGTCGAAGGCACGCTTGAGCGGGTGCGCGAACGCCCGATGCGTGGCTCACGATGGCGTCGGCTGGCGACCGCGTTACTGGTTGACGACCACTCCGCAAGACTCAGGCTGGTATGGTTCAACCTGCCGGCGTACATGGCCGGTCGATTGCCACAGGGAAGCCGGGTGTCGCTATTCGGTCGAGTCATCGAAGGGAAGGACGGCGAACTCGAGATGGCCCATCCCGAAGTCCGGGTGATTCAGGACGGCGAGAACGTCGATCCGATTCGTCCGGTGTATCGTCTTCCAGAAGGAATCAATCGCGCTCTCTATTCGAAAGTGCTCGCGCGCGTGATTGACGAAGCCGCCGGCCGCGTGCGCGGCGCTATTCCCGCCGAAATTCGCAAAAAATGGACTATCACCAGTGTCGCCGACGCCCTGCGATACGTCCATCGGCCACCCGCCGACGCTGATCTGCGAAAATTGCAGAGCGGCACTTCCGAGGGGCACGCGGCGCTCGCGATGGACGAGCTTTTCGCCTTCGAGCTTGCGATGTGTATCGAGCGCGAGCGTGCAGCGCGGCGTCCGGGTCTCCAACTCGACCATCCACGCACTCTCACAACGTCATTTGTCGATACGATTCCGTTCTCTCTGACGAGTGCCCAGCATCGCACCGTTGACGAAATCGCGACCGACCTTGAGAGCCCGCGCCAGATGAACCGAATACTGATCGGAGACGTCGGCAGCGGAAAAACCGCCGTCGCGTTTTGGGCTGCGCTTCGTGCGATCGAATCGGGCGGGCAGGTCGCGATGATGGCGCCGACGGAAATCCTGGCGGAGCAGCATCACAGGACTTTCTCGCGCATTTGCGGACGACTCGGCGTGATGAGCGCTCTGCTGACCGGCAACGTGACCGGCAAAGTCCGCGAGCGGTTGCTGAGAGCGCTCGGGCGTGGCGATATTCCGATCGTTTTCGGTACTCAAGCGCTGATCCAGGAGAAGGTCCGGATTCCCGGGCTCGGTCTCGGCATCATCGACGAACAGCATCGCTTCGGCGTATTCGACCGCGCACGCCTCAAGTCGCTCGCGCCCAAGGCGAATGTGCTGATGATGACCGCGACGCCGATTCCGCGCAGCCTTGCGATGACGCTGCTCGCGAACCTCGACGTCTCGATTCTTGACGAGCTTCCTCCCGGACGCACGCCGATAGAAACCGCGCTGTTCGAGGAGGAGCAACTTCCCGCGGTGCATGAGATCGTACGCGCGGAACTCTCGCGCGGGCGTCGGGCGTACTATGTGCTTCCGTTAATCGAAGACGACGACGAGGAGGAAGATCCGAAGTCGGTGGCCGCGATGGCGGCGCGGCTTCGTGAGCATGAACTGCCCGGCGCGCGAGTCGGGATGCTTCACGGCAGGATGCGCCCGGTCGAAAAGGAACGCGTGATGCGCGAGTTTCGCGACGGCGCGCTCGACGTACTCGTCTCGACCACCGTGGTCGAGGTTGGAATCGACGTGCCGGAAGCCACCGCGATTGTGATAGTTGCCGCCGAACGCTTCGGGCTTGCCCAGCTCCATCAGTTGCGCGGCCGTGTCGGACGTGGCAGCGATGCGTCGCGATGCTGCCTGGTGGTTTCGAGCGGCGCGGACGAAGCGGCACGAGAGCGGCTCGACGTGCTGGTGCGACACGCCAGCGGCGCACAGGTCGCGGAGGAAGACCTGCGCATGCGCGGACCGGGCGACCTGCTAGGTGCGCGTCAGACAGGAGAGTTGCCGCTAAGATTTTCGCGCTTCGTGAACGACGTGGCGATGATCACCACGGCGCGCGAGATGGCCGAAACGTGGCTCAAGCACGACCCCGGGCTTGAACTTCCGGCGTCCGCGGGAGCGCGCAACGGGCTCAAACGGATGCTCGAATTCGGATTCAGCCTCGGAGACGTCGGATAAATTGCGATGACGAATGCGGGCGGCAAGCCGGGCGCGAAAGAGTCGATCGAGCGGCGTCGCGAATTTTCGGCAGGCGGCGTCGTGTGGCGCAGGAAGCCACGATCGCGCGCGATCCAGATAGTGCTTGTGAAGCCTGCGGGCAAGGACGCATGGACCCTTCCCAAGGGATTGGTAGGGCAGGGCGAGAGCCTCGTCGATGCGGCCACGCGGGAAGCGCGCGAAGAGACTGGGCTCGACGTATCGCCGGGAGAACGCCTCGGCGATATCTCGTACGTCTACTCATGGCACGACACGCCCGACGGGCCCTTGGTCAGAATTTTCAAGCGCGTCTATTACTTCCTGATGGAGCAGAAAGGCGGCGACCTCGAGGCGCATGACGAAGAAATCGATCGCGCCGAGTGGGTCGAGATCGAGGCCGCACTGGAACGCGCGAGCTACAAGGGCGACCGCGAGATTATCTCGAAAGCACGCGCGACGCTGACGCACTGACTTACGTGTTTGCCGTCGATGTCGCGATCTCACCCGACATAAGAATCTGCCTGCGTCCCAGTGCGCACACGAGCGTGCATCTCTGTCAGCGGAAGCGGTTTCGGCTTCACGATTGGAGTTGATTTCCATATCGAAGGCGCCAATTGTCCGAAGCGTTCGGCGCCTTGTCCCACGACCACCAGTACGGCGTCGGAATGCGATTCCACATCATGAGACGTGCTGCTACCGAGAGTGCGATCGAGAAGTCCGCCGTAAAGCGTCGCGAATCGCGTTGCTGAGTTACGATTCCTGAAAACCACCATCCAGATTGCCGTTACCTGATCCCCGCGGCCAAGCACGACGATCCGGTCACCGGCCCACTCACTTGCGATCGATACCTCTGGCGCGTGGGGGCCGAAGTTGCGCTCAAGGATGATTTTGAGAAGAAGTTCGCCGTAAGTGTCATTGTCGATTTCCTTCCATCCGGATGAGACGAGCGACTGATAGCCCGAGACGGAGACCTTGATCGGCGGCGTGAAGTTCTGAAAGTAAAGTGCCGGGTCCATGATCTGCTGAGTCGACTCGGGCGGCCTGGCGTAGAGTTCGTCCACTGCCTTCCATCCGCCTTTCCTGTAAGCGTCTGCGACGAAGCGTTCACCGCTCGAATATTGGAATATCAGTGGCTCGCTCAGTCCCACGGGCGTTCCTTTCGTGCGAGCGGCAAACAGTTGTGGCAGGGTCGCCAGACTGTTGGTTACGGTGGCCGCGATAGAATCGTCCATTTGGCCTGCCACGCACGCGAACCCTGCAAGCGTCGCATCGCCCTCGGCCACCGACTTGAGCGCGAGGGCCCGGTCGCCGTCGTGCCTGAAGGATTCGAGTTTATTCTCCAGCGCAAAGTTCTGATTCTGAAGTGCGTGCGTGAATTCGTGGGCAAGTATCATGTCCCGAGCGATGTCGCGCTCCATCGTGGACTGTTTCGCGTTCGCCAACGCCCCCTTGATCAGGATCATTTCATTTCTGCGCGGCGCGTAGAGCGCTGCGACCTGCGTTTTCATCAGCCCTACCGTCTCGGCCTTGAGCTCGACACCGCGCGGATACAATCCCAGCATCGCGCCCGCCGTTCCGTCCGCCTCAAGTTGCTGGTCGGTGTAATCGCGGCTCAGGTTCGCCATGAGCATCCGCGCCACCTGCCTGGGCGTTCGCACCACGACAGGAACCGGCTGTTTCAGTTTGAGATGCCGGATTTTCTGTATCTTGACTGCTATCCGTTCGGCCCTGCCGCGGTCTACATGCCCGTTGGCGATGACAGCATAAGCACGCCCGCAAATACCCAGCAGGATGACAGTCAGAAGAGCGACGCGGATTACAGCCCGAGTCGGCTTTGATGGATCTGTCGCGAGCATCGGTTTCGAGCGTAGCTTATCGGGGCGTCCGGCGAATCATGCGCGGGAAGTTTTCATCTGCTGACTATCAGAATCGGGTAGCCGAGCTTCGCCACATTGCTCGCGCGCTGCCACGCCTGTGCGTAACTGGCAAAGGCACCCATCCTGACGCGATAGAAATGCTCGGAGCCGTCCTGAAACGGATCGATATGTACGTCGGGCCATCGAGTCGACACCCGTTGCGCCAGATTCTCCGCGTTCGCCTCGACGGAGAACGAACCAATCTGTACGTAATACCCGGGCGTCGGACCGATCGGGCAGCTTTGCCGCTGCGCACTCAGTACGTCAATTCTGACCGGCGCTGTGCCGGGCCCGATCAGGCCGATTATCTGTGCCGCCTTGTGAGAGAGATCGATTTTACGCCCCTTCACGTACGGACCGCGGTCGTTGATCGTGACCTCGACCGACTGATTGTTGTCGAGGTTGGTAACCATCACCCTGGTCCCGAGCGGAAGCGAGGGCGACGCCGCGGTCAGGTCCTGCTCGTTATATATCTGGCCGCTTGCGGTGGGATGGCCATTGAATCCCGGCCCGTACCACGAGGCGATTCCGACGATGGGTGAAGTGGGCAAAGTTGGATGTATCGGAGGAATTATCGGCCGAGGCGCGGGCGTGGTCGAACATGCGGCCATCGCGATGCTCGCAAGCATCGCTCCAATCCATAATGCGATTGTGCTCCGCGTCCCCCTCACCACACAACCTCGCGCGCGCAACATTATATGCGAGATGGGCGCGTCCAAAAAGGGCCGTCCGGTGTTGGCTGGGCGCTTCGAGCGCGGCGCTCAACCGTGCTAACATCGGGTGACGTCGTTTACTCTCGACAATGCAGCGTACCAGGCACGATCTCGAAGAGATGGAAGCGCGCACGTTGTCCGCGTGCGCGATGCTGTCGAAGGATAGCCGCGGCCGGCGTGTCGCCGAGCCCGAGCATCCGATGCGCACGTGTTTTCAGCGCGATCGCGATCGCATCATTCACTCCGCCGCCTTTCGCCGTCTCGAGTACAAGACCCAGGTTTTCGTCAATCACGAGGGCGACTATTACAGGACCCGGCTGACGCACACGATGGAGGCTGCGCAGATCACGCGCACCGTGGCGCGGGCGCTCGGTCTCAACGAGGAACTGGCCGAAGCCGTCGCCCTTGCCCATGACCTCGGCCATACGCCCTTCGGACACGCCGGCGAGCGAATCCTTGACGAATTGATGCAGCCCTACGGCGGCTTCGATCACAACGCGCAGAGTCTCAGAACCGTCGACTGGATCGAGGTTCGTTATCCCGAGTTCCGCGGCCTCAATCTGAGCTTCGAGGTCCGCGAAGGCATCATCAAACACTCCAATTTCAAGGACCGGCCCGCCGCGCAGGAATTCGATCCCTCGACCTTTCCATGTCTTGAGGCGCAAATAGTCGATCTTGCCGACGAGGTCGCCTATCTGGCGCACGACGTGGACGACGGGCTCAAGTCCGGGATGCTGACAGCGGCCGACCTTGAAGCCTCGGCGCTTTACCGCGAGGCGAACGCCGTCGCGAAGAGCAATCTGAGAGACCCTGACCCGCGTATCGAGCGCTATCAGACGGTCAGGAGAATTATCGATGCGATGGCGACCGACCTGGTTTCGGCGATGGAGCGTGAGATCGAGCAGTCGCACGTCGCCAGCGTCGAAGACGTCAGGAACGCCGGCCGGGCTCTCGCCGCGTTCTCGCCGCCGATGGCCGCACGGGTGGACGAACTCAAGGAAATCATGCGTGAGCGCCTGTACCGTCATTACCGGGTAATCCGGATGACCGAGAAGGCGGGAAGGGTGCTTGCGCGCCTGTTCGACGCCTATATGAGCGAGCCGCGCCAGATGCCGCTTCACGTGCTCACCCTGCACGAGCGCGCCGGGGAGCCGATTTCGCGCGTGGTCGCGGACTTTATCGCGGGGATGACCGACCGTTTCGCGCTCGACGAGTATCGAAAGCTTTTCGATCCCAACGAACGCGTCTAATCCGGTGCCGATCCGGTGAAGTATCGACAAACTCTAGTCATATGGCGTGACGATCACCTGGCGGATTTCCTCGGAGGGCTGTTCCTGCTCGAAGAGGATAGGCTACAGGATTCGATCGTTCAAAAGTTAAAGCAATACTTTGGAAATCGATTGACGCTGATTCAAGCGACAATGTCCGGAGACCGAATTGAGGCTGAAGTTGAAGCTCAAGGCTTACGTGAAGCTTCCGATCGCCTGGTGTCCGCTGCGGCGGGCCTGCGCAAAAACGGGCTTCTCCGATCCGCGCTGGGCACGCTCGACGACGCGCTCGAACTCGACGCGCTGAACGGCAACGCGTACCGCGAGATCGGTGCCACGATGGCCGCCGGGGAACGATACCGCGAAGCGTTCGCCGCGCTTGTCAGGGCGCGGGAGACGGGCGGCGACAGTGCGCAACTGCTGACCGAGATCGCGATGATATGCCTCAGGCTCGACCGGGTATCCGCGGCGATCGCATACGTTGAACGAGCGCTTGAACTTGAGCCGCGCAACTTTATCGCGCGCAGGATACTGTCGGACCTGCGACAGACGCCGCGGCGCTCGAAGTCATCCGAGCCGGGCGTGCCGGCGCAAAGCACCGCGACGGATGAGAAGGCCGAAGGCGCCGGGGAGCGTCAGAAGCGTGACGATGCGTTGCGCGACGATACGGCGGAGCCCGAGGTCAGATTGCGTGTAGTCGGGGAGGGTGACCAGACGGTCCCTGCCGCAGTCGAGCACGATCGCAAACCCGACAAAGATAAAGCGGGGGATTAGGCTTCGCCTCGGAATCTCAAGTTAAGGCAACGCTCGAAGTCAGCCCGCGTCCGGAACCGGCGTGCCGAAAAAAGATAAGGGCAGGGGGCGTTCGAACGCCTGCTGATTTCGGTTACTTGTTTGCGGTTTTCGGGCAGAAGTGACGGACGTATTTGATCATCTTCTTGATTTGCTCGTCGGTAAGCGAATCGCCCCATGACGGCATATTGCGACTCACGCCAGCCACAGACGCTCCTCCGTACTTGATGACGTGGAAGAGCGTCTTGTCGGTGATTTTCAACATCACCTTGCAATCATGAAAATTACGGGGCTTCGGATTGAAGAGGGCTCCGGCCTCGCCGTTCCCGAATCCGTTCTTGCCATGACAACTCGCGCAGTAATCCTGGAAGAACCGCGGAGCGGACCAATCAGCTGCCATGGCGACCGATGCTGCGGTCACGACCACGAAGGCCGTCACCACAGCGACTGTCATCAACCTGTTTACGCTCTCTCCTGCCTTTCAACCGGGAAGATGTTCGCTCAGACCCGGAATACTCTCCGTCCTGGTCGCGCAACCGCGCCGGGACAGGCGTCGTTATGGTGACCAAGATCGGTGGTGTCTGTCAATCGGTGGAAACGCAGTGAGCGTCATTAACGCGAGAAGTTGAGTAGTTGAAGTATCAAGTTGCTACTACGCGGCCTCGGGTTGTTCGCTGACGATGGTTACGTCTTGCCGGGTCGCCCGCGTACCGAAAGGAAAACGCGGATCAACCACGTAACCCAATCACTCACAGCCCCGTAGTGGCGAGGCTGTTGAATGCAAACTCGCCAGAGCGTTGTCCGCCTATTCGTGCCGAATGATTTCCGCGCGCCGCCGCGCCACCTCCTTCTCGACGGTCGTTCCCTTGAAGAAGTCGGGATTGTTCGCGGTCCAGAACGTGACCGCATTGTCGAAGAGCAACGATTGCAAGTCACGCTCACCGATCAGTCCATGCCCGACCAGTTCGTACGCCTCTTCGACTATTTCAGACATGTCGGTTACGTCCCAATGCCCGATGTCGGAGCCGTACAGCGGCTTCAGCTTCGCGTCCAGCTGAATCCCGCGCGCGTTGAACGCCATCGCGTTCAGCGGATCATCGCCTTCGCAGCCGAAGTAGAACTGATTGACGAAGATATTGCGAATGTCTTCGGGCGATCGGATACCGCTTTGTTCGAACTCATCGAGCGGAAACTCACCGAGCGTGGTGGACCCGCCAAGCGCACGGTTCCGCAATATTTCCAGATCGCCTTCAGTTTGACGGCGGGCATGACGCGCGACCAGGCTGGCGAACAGGTCGTCGTCGACCAGCGCAGGGTCGAGCACTTCGCGCATCGCCTTGCCGTTTCGTTTGCTCCAGTGACTTATCAGATCGCAGTAGCATGCGATTGCCCAGCCGACTCCGCCCTCGAGAAAACCGAACCGGAGCCGCGGAAAGCGCATCGGCACGCCGCCCATCAGCAGCCCTTTGCAAATAGCCTCCGCGCTGGAGGCAAAACTCCCGACGTGGTTGTAGACATAGTTGCTATACGATTGCCGGCTGCCCCAGGTATAGCCGAGCGAATGAAAGGTGGGTGCGATACCCAGTTCTTCGCACTTTGCCCAGAACGGATCGTAATCATAGTCACTGTCTATTCCGTATACGTCGAGGGTATATGCGAACCTTGCAGCCTCGGGGAACTTCCGCGCGACGGCGGGGACGGGCCGTTTGACGAAACTCGCGACCATCGCCGCCTTCATCCCGAGTTCCCTGACGGCGTACTCTATCTCGGCGACGGCTTCCTCTGGCGTATGCATTGGGATAACGGCTGCCGGCGTCAGACGATCCTCGAATCCGGCGATCATGTCCGCACGCAATTTGTTCAGCGCGCGGCACGACGCACGGCGGAGTTCGTCGTCTTCTATCTCAATCAGAAAAAAGCCGAGCGTGGTGTAGAGAACCGAGAAATCCAGCCCGAGTTCATCCATTCGCTCATAAAGCAGTTTCGGTAGCATCGCGGTGGCCCGATCGACGGTATTTGCGGCAGGTATCGCCCACCACGGGCCGCGCGTCACGCGCATATCTCGGGCCTGCGCCCGGTTGCCGCCGCGTATTCCGGGAAGATCGGCGACCATGGCACGAAAGTGTCCCGCGATTCCCGGTCCCGCGACCGAGCGGAGATACTCAACAAAGATATTAAGATTTTCGACCGTATGGCCGTCCGAATCGATAATCGGATGAGTCAAACGGGCGCGAATCCGGGCCGATTTGGAGCCGGTTTTCGCCTCACCGGAATTGCTCGCCATCCTGATGCCTCCGTGGGTGAATTTACATTTACACGGGTAAAGGGCGAGTAGGCGAGGGCAGAACTCCACGTCTCGCTCGATGCGACGGCGCGAAAGCTATGTTGAACCGCTAACTACCGAGCTATCAGCCCACGGGCACTTCGCTCATCAGTCCGGTACCAATCAGATCGGCAGACGGCTTTGAGGTTATCTCCGCGAAAAAGCGCTGCCACTCCGAATCGGTCTCCATCTTCGTCTGCATGTCGCCGTACGCTTTCCAGTCCGCACATTCGACAACGAAGATGAAGGCAGGGGCATTCGACCCGACTGCCTGATTCAGGACGCGCACGTGGCCACCAAGACGTCCGAAGATTTTTTTCGCGGTCGTTACGTGCCCCATGAAATCCTGCATTTTGCCCGGATGCACTCGCCATACAGTCGTTGATAGTACTGTCATGAGAGGGACCTCCGCGGTGTCTGGCCGCAGGGAAGCAGTGAAGCAGGGAAGGGCGGCGAACCCGAGGCTATCGTCGTGCCACGCGAGCGTCAAACTTGAAGATCGGCGATGCGCGAGAAGCGCTTCGCGTAGGCGACTTTCGTCCGGACGACTGGCAATCCGCCGGGAGCCTGAGATCGGGTTGCGGTGTTGAGGAAGGGCGCCGAAGCCCAGAGCACTCAACGGGATCACAGTCACGGTAAATATGAAGTGACGGATTAGGCTTCGTCCCAGAATCGAAGTTCTAAGGCATGGACGGCCTAGTGCGACCAGCTTCGTTTAACTCGCTCAAGCACTCCGCGTTCTTCACTGTTGGCTAGCCATTCACGCAGTCGCGCTTTATCTCAGTATTTCAGATAGATTGGGTCTTGCGGTCGCATCAGATGCCGTACCGAGAGTCGCACGTTGTATTTCGTTCCCCGATCGACGATCTGATTTTCCACCTGCTTGGCCACTTCGTACGCGAGAAGGTCCGCGGCTTGCAACGGCACAACGCGCTTGTCCCGGAAGGCCAAATCGCCGATTCGATAGGCTGCCTTCAGCGCCGGGTCACGGCCGAGTTCCCCGAACATCTGAGCGACCTGCCCCTGTCCTTCGGCGCCTTGCTCAAAAGCCCATGAAATAGGCTTCGAGCGTCGACGAGTAGGCCGCTCGCACCAAGCCCTTACGGCGACGACGCATTCGTGCGCGCACCAACCGTAGGCGCCACCAAAAAAGCGCCTAAGCCACACGGGCATGACTTGGTCCCAATCGTCCTTGATGATCGCCGTTCCCACTGCGACCTTGGTGCACGATTTGATGATCGGCTGTAGCTCCGAGAGTATTTCGATTCTGCGCTGTGGATTCCAGCCTCGTTCTTGGGTGAATTCACCATGCCAAGTTTCAAGGTCAGAGCGATGCATGAGCAGTACCCCGTACTTCTTAAGCACCGTGAGCCATTCCCGCTCAAATCGTCGCCACTCCTTGTCTTGACCTAAGTACCCGGCGACCGCAGTCACTCGGGTGTGCGCATCCGTCCCGCTTTCATCTCCGTAGAAGGTGAGTAACGACACTAACGAGTCACTCCGCCAAAAGCGGCTTGGGGTATTAATGCTTGGATACCAGCCTCGTCACTGTTGCAGTCGTCGAAGAGTTGCATTCCTGTACATTTTGCCTGCGCTAGCGGCAGGCGGGAAGATTTCGCCTGCGTATCGCGAAACCGGCAAGCGGAAGCTTGACGCGTGGACAGCGGCCTGTCATCTTGCTCGGGGTGCTGAAGCAAGTGGGTATTAGGTGGATGTTGACACCACGCTATTGAAGCGCTATATTCTTGGTATGCAGACCATTAGACAATTCGATGCAGAGTTCGGAACCGACGAGCAGTGCAAGCGGTTTCTGGCTGCTATGCGTTGGCCGGATGGCGTGCGTTGCCCTCGTTGCGGGAACGACAAGGTTTACGAACTAAAAGCTCGTCCGTTCCATTGGCTTTGCAAGAGCGGCGCTGAAACCGTGGATAAAGCGACGGGCGAAGTTCTGGTCTGCCACAAGCGCAACGGCTACCGCTTTAGCGTCATCAGCGGCACCATCTTCGAGAATACAAAGGTTTCCTTGAGCCTTTGGTTTAAGGTCGGATATCTGATGCTGACCTCGAAGAAAGGCATCAGCGCGCTTCAAATCCACCGCGTGATATTCGGCGAGAACTCGACACACGACTACCACACCAGTTGGTACATGTGCATGCGCTGGCGCGCGGCGATGGCTGGCGACTTTTACCACTCGCTCGGTGGTTTTGTTGAGGCTGACGAGACTTATATCGGTGGTAAAGACCGCAACCGTCATCGTGGCAAGAAAAGCAAAGACAAGCGCGAAGCTGCCGGA